>JBLHKE010000072.1:0-16944 GCA_047619485.1 Verrucomicrobiales bacterium
GCTCCGACGAGTTGATATCTGACTGAACTAAAAACACTCATATTACGATGGTAGTCGATCGCACTGGTGCCACACGGCAAAAATTGCACCATAGCGCGCGTTTCTTTTACCCGCTGGGCAACGAGGTCGATCTCGATTAGACTAACCAGCGATGAAGTCGATCCAAACATCCATCCTGCTGGTCACGCTCAACGTAGTGACGGCCGTCGCGGCGCCGCTACCCGATTGGCCGTCGTGGCGTGGTCCGCTGGGAACTGGCGTCGCACCGCACGCCAAGCCGGTCGTCGAGTGGTCGGAGGAAAAAAATATCCGTTGGAAAACTCCCCTCCCCGGCCTCGGCCATTCGACCCCGGTCGTGGCTGGCGACAAGATTTTCGTTACCACTGCGGTAGCGATCGGCGAGCAATCGCCACCTAAATACAGCGGAGCCCCCGGTGCCCACGACAACCTCCCCATCACCCAACATCATCGATTTGCGGTGCTCTGCATCGGTCGGAAGAGCGGGAAAATCCTGTGGGATAGAACTCTCAACGAGGCACTGCCACACGAGGGTGGACACGAAAGCGGAAGCCTCGCGAGTGGCTCACCAGTGACCGATGGCGAACGCGTGATCGCATTTTTCGGATCACGTGGGCTCTATTCGCTCGACCTCGAAGGTAAGTTGCAGTGGAAGGTCGACCTCGGCGAGATGACGAGCAAACACGGGCACGGCGAAGGGAGTTCACCGGCACTCCATGGCAACACAGTGGTCATCAATTGGGACCACGAGGGACGCTCGTTCGCCGCAGCGTTCGACAAGAGGAACGGGAAACAACAATGGAGAGTCGAGCGTGACGAACTGACGTCTTGGAGTTCGCCGATCATCGTCGAGCAAGGTGGGCGAGCGCAGGTGATCATCAGTGCGACGACCCGCATCCGCAGCTACAATCTGGACGACGGCGAGCTGATCTGGGAATGCGCCGGGCTATCCGCCAACGTGGTGGCAACGCCCGTCTATGGCGACGGCGTGCTCTATGCTGGCAGCAGCTACAACACCAAATCGATGGTGGCGATCGAACTCGACGGTGCGGCGGGTGACCTGACGGACGGTGACCATGTGCTGTGGAGCCGGACGAAAAGGACTCCCTACGTTCCCTCACCATTGCTCTACGACGATGCCCTGTACTTCCTCGGTCACTACCAGGCAATCCTCACGCGCGTCGAGGCGAAAAGCGGCGAGGAACCAACCGGACCGTTCCGCCTTTTCGGCCTGCGCAATCTATATGCCTCTCCCGCCGGTGCCGATGGGCGAATCTATCTCGCCGACCTCGAAGGGCGCACCTTGGTGGTGAGCCACTCAGAAACCCCGAAGCCACTAGCAAGCAATCAACTCGACGACAGCTTCTCGGCTTCACCGGTGCTCGTCGGAGACGCGATCCTCCTGCGAGGCCGGCGCTTCCTCTACTGCATTGGAGAATAGAAGGCGCTAGGCTCCTAGATCTTGGTGATCCGCACGCGCATGAACATCCGATCGCCAGCCGAGGTCGGCACCGTCGTTCGGAACTGAACCGTCTGCGTTCCGTCGCCGTTGTCTACCGCCTCGCCAATCTGTTGGCCAGGGATCACAGACCAGGTCGAGAGGTCGGTGGAAGACTCGATCTCATAGGTGAGATCCGGCGCGAGGATGCGCTGGCGGAAGTTGATCGCTAGATAGCTCGACCCACTATCGGCGACCATTGCCCCCTGCGGCAAGAGGTCACCGGCTGGCGTGATATGCGGGTCATAGCCGAAAGCGTAGGCGTAGATATTGGCGACACCGTCGCCGTTCACGTCGCCATCGCAGTCACTGATCGCTGGATTTGCGAGTTCGGCTGCGGTGAAATTGTCGGCGGCCCACCCGTCGTAAGAAAAATCGACCGGATCAGGCACGACACCAGGAGTGCCATCAGCGGCAGCACTCGCGCGCCAGTGGATCGGATCGTCGCTGAAACCATCTACCGCAATCTTCTCTAGGCTAAGCCCGGCCTCGGTCGATGGCCATTCCGGGGCATCATTGTAGTTGACCAGATCGACTAAGATTAACGGGACGATGGTAGCGCCGTTTACCTGATCAGGCTTGTCGGGCCGCAGCAAGGCGAGCTCTTCGCCGCCGTTGTTCAAGGCGCCTAAATAGCCATCCCCAGCACCGATGACAATGACGTTCGGGTCATCTGGCACGTTGTAGGACAAACGAAACGATTCGACGTTCGTGTTCAGAGGCAAGATCACCACCACTGCCCCGGGCGGCAGCGTCGGCCGGACACCAGGGTAGGTGAAGGTTACCCCATCCAGACTCCAGTTATTATTCGAGTTGCCACCGGAGATCGTGTCGTAGAGCGCGATCGTCTGATCGGTGATGTTCTTTAGTTCGATGAACTCGACCCCGCCGGGAGCAGGTTCAGCATAAATCTCGGTGAAGACGACCGGGCCGACCAGAGGCGGATTGTTCGCAGCGCCTTGCGGATTGGGGGTGAAACGGTTCACATCGACACTGCGCACCTGCTTGGTAAAATGCCCACGCCCCAAGGAATCGACGTAGCGACCGAGCGTCTGATCCCCGTTGGCTGCAGATCCGTTGACCGTCGCGCGGAAGCTCCAGCCGTGGCGATAGCCTGTCAGGTTGCCACCTGCGTCCGCCGAATAGAGGAAGGTATCGTCGCCGCGGGAACTGATCTGGAACGCGTTGCCGAAGTAGTTTGCTGGGGCGACACCCGGGTTGGCGTCGTTGTCCTCGTTCACCGCCCAGAACCCCTGCGCTGGAATTATTGTCCCAGCTGGGATGGTGAATTTTGTCGGATCGTTTTTGTCATCCGTTAGAAACCATCCGCCAATGTCCACGTCGCCGTCGGTCGGGTTGTAGAGTTCGATCACGTCAGTCTGTGGCAGGTCAGTATGCGCCAGCACTTCGTTCACCAGGATTTCGGCGCCGGTGAAGTCGTAGATGAATCCTGCCGAACCATTCGGCAACAAGCTCGCCTTCCAGTTGTTCGGATCGTTGCCATAGACCTCTGGGTCGATGCGCACGAGGCTGCGGCCGCCGGCATCCGCCTGCGTCGGCCATGGGGACGAGTTGTCATACTGGACGACGTCGACGTTGATGTAGGCGATCTTGTTGGGATCCACGTCATCGAGGCTTTCGGGGCGCTGCAACGCAACCTCCTCGCCGCCATTCGACAGCGAGCTATTGGGATATGGACCGAAGATCTGCGTCCCGACCGGGACACCTGGGTGGTTCGCGAGGAACGTTGCCCCAACTGTCTGTGCGACGATCGCGATCTCGCCGGGAGCGAGGGTTGGCTGGACGCCGTTGAGGATGAAGTTGATCCCCTCGATCCGCCAGTTGTTAGCAGTGTTCAACGGGTCGTAGAGAGCGACCGCAGAATCCGAAATATTCTTGATCTCGATGAACTCGTCATCACCGGCGAGCGTCGCTGGATTGTACATGATCTCGGTGATCACAACGGAGCCAATATTGGGTGTCGCGTTGACAGCCCCGAGCGTATTTTCCGCCGCCGGGAATTGTTCCGACCCGACCGAGTTGATGTAGCGGCTGAACGTTTTGCCATCGCCCGAGCCCTCGAAATAGAGTCCGTTGACAAAGCCCGTGAAATTGCCGAGCGAGTCGGCCGAATAAAGGAACACCGCCTCACCCTGCGAACTCAAGCTCAGGGCGACACCATCGACCCCGTTCTCCAACACCAAGTATTGGCCCGCAGGGACAACCTTGCCAGCAGGGATCGGACTCTCGTTGGGATCGTCTACATCGTCAGTAAGAAACCAGTCACCGATCGGCACATCGGTCGGGTTCGGATTAAACAGCTCGATCGCATCGTTTGCATTCGCTCCATCGCGGGTGCGGATCTCGCTGATGAAAATTGGCAAGAGTGGGTTCGGAAGCGGTTCGTCAGCACCTGGCGAGCCACCAATTTTGATACTTGGTCGCCAGTTGCGATAGTCGTTCGGGTCAGGGTTTACGTTCGGGCTCATCGGGACCAACGAGTAGCCGTCACCGTCCGGATCCTTCGGCCAGTTGGGCCGGTCCGCCTCTTCGGGTAACGTCGCTGCACCGCCATCCCAATAGTCGACGCTGAAGACCACCGCCAACGTCGGATCCTCTAGCTCGATCTCCTCGCCCGAGTTCTTCAGACTGCCAGAGTATGTACCATCCGGGGAGAAACCGTAAGCCGCTTGGAACTGCACAGAATTTTCCGCTATGACCAAGAACCCGCCGGGTGGGATCACTGCATTGGACAATGATACTACGCCGACCCCGCTCACGCTCCAGCCAGTAAAATTCAATGCCTCGTCACCGACGTTCTTAATCTCGACAAATTCCTGACCAACCACCACCGAATGGTAGTGGATCTCAGTGATGATCAGTTCCGCCTGCGCACGCGTCATCTGCGGGCACGCGAATGACATGAGCGCGGCCAGGATGGCGGTCTGGAACAGGGCACGGGGGGGCTTAGTTAATAGAGACATACGGATTAGGGGATGTGGGATGTGGGAGCAGGGTTGGGGGATTGAGTTTGGGGGAACTCCTTGTCGCTAATATCGCAGTAAGCTGGACGCTGGTCAAGGCACACAATTCAGCTTCGCCGCCCTCAACACCAACCACTTACCCACGATTTAGTGACTCAGCCAAGGTAAGCACCTCCTGAAACGCAACCGCCTCGAGCAGCGCGAACGCATCGTGTTTGCCCAATCTCGCACGGCTGGCTGCCGGGCTCGAGATCCCACAGAGGAAGCGCGCCAGCTGCCGCGGGCTGCGCAGCGCGGCATGCTTTTCACCGGCAACTTCGTGGATCATCTCAACGTCTTCCGGACCGATCTCATGCGAGCTGGAACCAGGTAGCGGCAACTCTCCGACCTGTGCCCCGATGCAACGCGAGCACTCGCCGCAGCCCTCTTCCAACACGTCGCCAAAATAGACAAGCAGCCGGCCGACGATGCACCCCTCTCCCTCGGCCAGCGCCACCACCTCGCCGAGCCGGTCGACATCTCGCAGCTCCCGCTGCTGGAACAGTGCCTGCATCCGCGCGACCACCGCACTGAGATCATCCGAACGCTCGACGATCCGGTAGCGATGGCGCACCCCGTACGGACGCATGTTGACATCGCCAGCCTCCTTGAGCTCAAGCAGGGCGTCGACGACCTCCGTGCGCTCGACTCCCAACTCTTCCGCAGCCGTGTCCGTATTGATCGTCAGCGTTCCGCGCCACTCGCGTCCCAGCGCAAACAGAGCTTTCAAAAATTCCTGCCGCTCCTCGTCGTAACCCGCCAACGCCGACTCCATCGAGCGCACAAAGTAGAATCGGAACGCCCCGAAAAACGACCCGAGCGGCTCGATCATTCCATCCAGCTCGAGATAGGCCAACACCGTCTCGACCACTGCCGAGCGGATGTCGTTCACGCCCGAAAGGTGCCAGCGCGAGACATCGAACTCGTCCCCGAGGCGCAACAGGTGGTCGACGACGTGGCGCAAGGCCTGCGGTGTCGGGGTGTCACCGTAGATGAAATTTTCCAACACCGTCAGATCAGCGGCGCAGGCGAGCATCTCGCAGTGGGCGGGCTGGCCATCACGACCGGCGCGACCGGTTTCCTGCACGTAGTTCTCGAGACTCTTCGGCAGGTTGAAATGGAACACCGCGCGGATGTCGGATTTGTCGATGCCCATGCCGAAGGCGATCGTCGCCACGACCACCCTCACGTCACCCGCCATGAACGCCTCCTGCACCTCGGCACGGTAGTCGTCGCGCAAGCCCGCATGGTAGGCTTTCGCATCGATGCCGTTGCGTTTGAGAAATCCGGCGACCCCCTCCGCGGTCACCTGCTGCGTCACGTAGACAATCGCCGCCCCATCCACTTCCGCCAACCGCTCCAGTAGCCGCGCCTTGCGTTGTACAACGTCACAAGGGGTGATGTGGAAGGCCAGATTCGGGCGGCGAAAACCGGTCTGGACGTGGTCATGGCAGACAATGCCAAACGCGCGCCGGATGTCCGCCGACACCTCGGGCGTCGCCGTCGCAGTCAGCGCCAATACCCGCCCGGCGCCCAGCGATTTCGCCAGGCGCTCCAGCCGCAGGTAGTCCGGTCGGAAATTGTGCCCCCACTCAGAGATACAGTGCGCCTCATCGATCGCCATCATCGAGAGCTCGAGCCCCTCCAAGACATCGAGAAATTTACGGTTCGCCAGCCGCTCCGGCGCCACGTAGAGCAGCTTCACTTCCCCCGTGCGAACCTGTTCGATCACCGCGGCCTGCGCGTCCGCATCCATGGTCGAGTCCAGACGTGCGGCCGGGATCGTCAGTGCCTGCATCGAATCCACCTGATCTTTCATCAGCGCGATCAGAGGCGACACCACCAAGGTCAGGCCGTCGAGCAACAGCGCTGGCAACTGGTAGCAGAGGCTCTTGCCGCCACCAGTCGGGAAAACCGCCAGCGCCGAGCGCCCCGCGAGCAAACTCGCGACGACAGCCGCCTGGCCTGGCCGAAAATCCTGTAGCCCGAAGCGCGTGTGAAGCAACTCCTGAGCCTCCGTGATACTTGGTTCCAACATGTATGTCCGGCACTCTAATAGGAGCCCCCGCCGCCGAGGCAAGCCCGATCTTCCTCGTTCTCAATTTAGGGCACCTCCGAAAACGTCATGCGGGCTGGAGCTTGATAAAATCCCCGCTGTCTTCGTTGCTAAAGCGCCCACTATCACCAGATAGCTTAGCGTTTATCGCCTCGCCAGCGGGAATTTTCTCTGCGCCCCATTTCCACGGCAGGTTTCCGGAGGTGCCCTTTACCCCAAATATCGCTCGTAATTCCCACCCTCCCCACTAACTTCCCCGCTCTCTCGAATCGTCTCAATGAGCCTGCCATCCCTGGAATCTGCACAGAATTTTGCCAAAGCCTCGTTCGGCAACCTGTCGACCGATGCCCAGGCTGTGCGCTACCGGCTCTGCGAGCTGGTCGAGGAGTCGGTGATCGCCTGTGCTGACGGTGAAGAGCTCGATGTGCTGCGCCCGGCAGCCTACCTGCAGGAGGTCGGCGTGATCCATAGCTCGAAAGAAAAAGCCATCTACTCCCTGCAGATGGTCGAGAGCTTCTACTCCTACGACCAGAATTTCGAGGAACTCGACCCGCGCCTCTACGACACGATCCAAAACCACGTGCGCGGCTCGACCCCGTCTACCGCAGAAGGCTTGCTGATGCGTATCTGCCACAAATACGCGGTCTGCCACTACCTCGACTACACGATGTTCAAAGCGCAGGTATCACTGCCAGCCTTCGAGCGCCTGCAGCTCGAGCGCATCGATGCCTACGCGCAGTGGCTCGACGAGCACCCACGTGGCGAACAGATCAACGCCGCCCTGCAGAAAATTTTCCTCTACAAGAACCTCGGCCGCCCCGGGCGCGGATAGGCGATGGCCGATGCCCGAGCGATCACCCGACGCACCTTCCACCTCGATCTAGCGCGGGCGGTACCGCTCGGGATCATCGAGACATTATTCCAGACCTTCGCGGTCCTCGTCCTAATCAAGTACTTCGAATCGGGTCAGATGACGAAGGCATCGCTCATCGCGCTGTCGAAACTCGGACTGATCGGCAGCTTCGCCATCGTGCCGCTCCTGCGATTCCTCGGCTGGCGCGTCACCTCCCTCTCAGGCGCACTCAACCTCGCCTCGACCGTGGGAATCGCCGCAGCCGCCCTCGCCCGATCCGAGACCACCTTCATCGCCGCGCTGGTGCTCGCAGCCATCGCCTTCATGCTGCAGATCCCACTGCTGACCCACGTCTACCGTGCCAACTACCCGACCGAGCGACGCGGCCAACTGTTCGGATTCAGCGCCACCCTGCGAGGGGTCGCCGCCGCGCTCTTCGCGCTGTGGGCAGGCCGCTACCTCGAGGCCGACATCTCAAGCTACCAGCCGATGATGTGGCTATTCGTCATCTGCGGCCTGATCTCCTCTTACACCTTGTTCAACACCCCATCACCAGCGCCACCCGCTGGCGGCGTGCGCCTGTTCGATGCCTTCGGCTGGCTCAAGCGCGATCGAATTTTCCGTAACCTCATCTGCTGCTGGTTCCTGCTCGGGCTCGCCAACCTAACTGGCGTAGCGCTGCACATCGAGTGGCTAGCCAACCCCAAGACCGGCCTCGGCTACGACGAGTTCACCGTGTCGTTCATCGGCGTCACCGTCTTCGTCACGGCCAAACTCAGCTCCACCTTCCTGTGGGCGCGCTGGTTCGACCGGATAGATTTTTTCCTGCTGCGCCTGCTGCTCAACGTCACCTTCGCGATCGCCACGCTGCTCATCTTCACCACCCACAACATCTGGGTCATCGGTTGCGGTTTCGCCATGCAGGGATTCGCCTTCGCCGGAGGCAACATCGCTTGGTCATTGTGGGTGACCAAGATCGCGCCCGAAGAACACGTCGCCGAGTACATGTCAGTGCACACCTTCACCACCGGAGTGCGCGGCGTCATCGCCCCATTCCTCGGCTTCTGGCTCATCACCGTGACCAGCCCAGCGATCATCGGGATCGGCGCTGCCGCCATGATGCTCCTCAGCTCGATCTTTATTCTCCCCCAGGTTCGCCTCCGGTCGCGCCGCGAGAGTTGAGCGCGGGAATCCTGCGCACAGAAACATCAAGCTCAGCAAACAACTAGGCTCTAAGGGGCTTGTAAGCCTCCCCGGCCTGCCCGATACTCGCCCTGACATGATCCCGAGCCCAACCCGACTCCTGAGCCTCTTTGTCGCTCTCCTACTGAGCTGCAATGCTTTTGCCCAAGCAGAGAAACCAGCGCCGATAGAACCCGTGCCTGCAGAAGAACCACAGGAGGAAAAAGAGACACCCGCCGAGCCAGAACCTGCTCCGGAAAAGGAGACCGCCGCAGCAGAGGTCGAGCCCCCCAAGAAAACCGACCCGCAAGACGACGGATACAAACAGGTCGAAATCCTCCTGCACGCCATTGAGACGATCCGGCAGAAATATGTCGACGAGGACAAAGTTTCCTACGACCGCCTCATGGAGGCCGCCCTCGAGGGGATGTTCTCCAGCCTCGATCCGCACAGCTCCTACATGCACAGGCGCCTCTTCGAGCAGATGCAGAAGAGCCAGAGCAACAGCTACGACGGCATCGGCATCACCATCTCATTCAAGGACAACCTCCTGCGCATCGTCTCGGTCCGTGAGGACGGGCCCGCCGCACGCGCCGGCATCTTCCCCGGGGACGAGATCATCCGCATCGATAACATCCTCGCCGATCAGGTCGGCATCACCGAGGCGCTCGGCATGCTGCGCGGCAAACCTGGCCAGCCGATCAAACTCGTGGTGCGACGCTCGTCCACCAAGGAGATGCTCGAGATGGAGATCGTCCGAGAGGTCATGAAGGAGAGCACGATCAAAGACATCATGCTCCTCAAACCGAAACTCGCCGGCACCAACAAGATCGGCTACATGCGCCTGCTGCAGTTCAACCGCCCGACCGCGCGCGAGCTCGCCGACGCCCTCGACGAACTGGAGGACCGCGGCATGCAAGCCTTCGTCCTCGACCTGCGCAACAACCCCGGTGGACTCCTCAGCTCTGCGGTCGATGTCTGCGGCGAGTTCCTCCCGCCCAATACCACCGTCCTCACGACCAGGGGACGCGTCGACTCGATGAACCCGCCACCCTACCGCACCTCCGAGAAACAACGCCGCGCACGCACCTACCCGGTCGCCATCCTCATCAACCAGACCAGCGCAAGCGGTGCCGAGGTCGTCGCCGGTGCCCTACAGGATCTGAAGCGCGCGGTGATCGTCGGCGAGACCAGTTTCGGCAAAGGCAGCGTCCAGAGCATCATCCCGATGGGCATGGGGACCGGTGCCGCGATGCGTCTGACGACCGCCAAATACTACACCCCGAGCCAAAAGGTCATCCACGAAGAAGGCGTCACCCCCAACATCGAAATCACCCTAACACCAGCAGAAGAACGCGAGCTAGCCCGCTGGCGCAACCGCACCAACCTCGGCAAGGAGCAGCAGACAGAACTGGATCACTTCCGCGATCGCCAGCTCGAGCGAGCCGTCGACGCCATGAAAGGCGCCCTCGTCTACCAAAGAAAAGCCGACCAAAAAAAGCCCGCCACTCCAAAGAAAAAAATCCGCCAGCCACTAGGCAACTAGAGAAGCGACTCAAACTAAGAGCTTGTCAGTAAATAACCCCTAAGAAGAAATCTGCGGTTAAAAATCCAGTGCCAACCATCCTAGCCATCGAATCCTCCTGCGACGAGACCGCCGTCGCCATCCTGGGAAAACTTTCAACATCCAACGCTCAACTCCCAACGTTCAAGTCCGATCAGTTGGAGGTTGAAAGTTCGACCTTGAAAGTTGAAAGTTTTCCGACCCTCCTCGCCAACCAGATCTCCACCCAGATCGACCTCCACCAGCCATACGGCGGCGTGGTTCCCGAGCTAGCCTCGCGCAACCACCTCACCACCCTGCGCCCGCTGATCCTCGCCGCGCTCGACGAAGCCGGACTAACACTCCCACAAATCGACGCCTTCGCCGCCACCGCCGGCCCCGGCCTCGCCAGCTCCCTCCTCATGGGCAACACCGCAGCCAAAGCGCTCGCCCTCGCCAACCGCAAACCCTTCATCGCCGTCAACCACATGGAGGGACACCTGCTCTCCCCCTTCCTCGGCAACCCCGATGGCATCCGCCCCAGCGTCGCCCTCATCGTCAGCGGTGGCCACACCATGCTCGTCCACCTGCGCGCCTTCGGCGACTACAAGCTACTCGGCCGCACCCGGGATGACGCAGCCGGCGAGGCCTTCGACAAGGTCGCCAAGATGTTATCACTCCCCTACCCCGGCGGACCCAACATCGAGAAGGCCGCCCGCGGAGGCAACCCGAGCGCCTACGATTTCCCCCGCAGCATGCTCAAAAGCGGCGACCTCGCGTTCAGCTTCAGCGGACTCAAAACCGCCGTGCTCTACACCCTGCAAAAAATCCCAGCCGAAGAAATCCAGCCCGAACTCCCCAATCTCTGCGCCAGCTTCCAGCAGGCGGTGGTCGACGTCCTAGTCAAGAAGACCATCAAGGCCGCCAGGCAGGTGAACGAAAAACTGGTCACGCTCAGCGGTGGCGTCAGTAGCAACCAACACCTGCGCGGCACCATGCAAAGCGCCTGCGAGGAAGCCGGCCTGCAACTAGCCATCGCCGAAGGCGAACACTGCACCGACAACGCCGCCATGATCGCCCAAGTCGCCCTAGAAAAACTCGCCCGCGACCAGACCGACCCGCTCAGCGCCGACGTCGATCCGAACATGGCGCTAGCCGAGTAAACTGCGGCGCATCAAGTTTTGTGGACAATGGGGTTCCCGTCCCTGACCAAGGAGCTCAGGGCGTCTCGCCAATAGTGTTCTGGTGACGGGGCGAGACGCCCGGCTCAGACCTCATCCTCGCGCAGTTCTCGCCACTCCCCTTGCGCCAATCCCGGATCCAAAACAATTTCCCCCACCCGCTCGCGGTGCAGCGAAACGACGCGGTTGCCGACGGCGTGGAACATCCGCTTCACCTGGTGGTACTTCCCCTCATAGATCGTCAGACGCGCCTTTTGCGCGCCAAGGATCTCCAACTCTGACGCGCCGGTCGTGATGTCCTCGTAGCCAAAGTAGATGCCGCGCGAAAATTGCTCCGCCGTCTCTGGGGCGATCGGTTCAGCGGTCTCTACCAGGTAGGCTTTGCCATGCTCCATCTCCGGAAGAGTTAAGGCCTGCGACCAGTTGCCGTCGTTCGTCAGCAACAGCAGACCGGTGCTCGCGCGATCGAGGCGGCCGGCGATGTGCAAGTCCTCACCTTCAAAGGCATCCCCGAGCAACTCCATCACCGTTGGATGCTCATCGTCGACGGTCGCACTAAGGTAGCCGGCCGACTTGTTCAACATCACATAGATCGCTCGCCGGTCTTGTAGCACTTTCCCATCGAGCGCCAGGCGATCAAACTCCGAGACGTCCGCACGACCGTTCAGTATCACCTTGCCGTTCACCTCCACCGTGCCCTTGGCGAGAATACCACGCACCTCACGCCGCCCCTTACCACAAATTCTGCCGAGCAGTCGATCCAATCTCATTTCGCCTCCTCCTCTTTGCTCAGCGTAGCCTTCTGCACCACCTCGCGGATCGCCAAGGCCTGCACTACACTCGACAGCCCCAGTGGGTGATTGATCGTCTGGCTCCCGGTGAACGTCTCCAACATCTCAGTATGGCGAAATTGCGCGATCACCAATCCCAGCACCAGCGGCATCTCGTCCCCTTCGCCGGCTTGCCTGATGAAGACCGGGCCACCGCTGTCTCCCTCAAAAGTGGTGAAGTCGACCATCATGAGCGAGTTCTCCGCCATCGGCAGCACCGGAAAACTCGCCACCCCACCACGGCGTGCGATCGGAAAGCCAGCGCCGTTCGCCTCGACGCGCGTCGGGTAGGAGAGCACCAACACATCGGTACCCACCGTGTAGCCGCTGGCGCGTGCGACCTCATCGCTTGCCAACACGGATAGCGGTAGCGCTTGCACACCAGAATCTTCCGGCAAGTCCAGCTCCAGCACCGCGACATCGTGATCCAGGTGTTTCACCCAGAGTGGTTTCTCACCATCACGCACCGCGATTCCCAACTCCTTGCGCTCGTATCCGCCATCTTTCTTTTTCCGCGAAACGAGGACCGCCTTGTCGCCCTTCATCTTTTCGAACACGTGCGCCGCGCTCACCAAAAATTGCCGACCACCCTCAACTTCCAACACGAACCCCGTCGCCGTCGACTTCTCATTGAAGATCTTAAAGGTCGCCAGCACCATCTTCTCCGCGTAGCTCTGCGAAAAAGCACTACCACCAAAAAATAAAGTAAGGATCAGACACATGCAATATTTCATGCTTTAAGCAAGGCACGTTTCAGCCCGCAACCAAAGAAAAAATCTGCGTAATCTGCGGTTAAAAACTCAGCAACCTAAGCAGCCGACACCTTCCGTTTAGTCAACAATCGCACCACCAACCGCGTCAGCACCAACTTGTGATCCAAGCCCGAGGTCACCAGAGATTTATTCGCCGCCAAGCACTCCGCAAGCCCATCTTTCAGCTCCCCGATCGAATAGGCACGAGTCTCGTCCGCTGCTAAAAATAGCGGGTAACAGCTGATCCCGCCATCCTTCTTGCGCGACAGGTGCGCCGTCTCAGCCCCCGGTAACTGGTTGATCGCCCCCTCGAAATTCCGGTAGTTCCCACCAGGCAACCGGAACCGCGCGATCAGATCTTTCGCGTTGAGAAGACTGCGCACCTTCGGCACCACCGCCGCCAACAGGATCCCGATCGCACTCTCACCCTGCCC
Source organism: Verrucomicrobiales bacterium (assembly GCA_047619485.1). Taxonomy (GTDB): domain Bacteria; phylum Verrucomicrobiota; class Verrucomicrobiia; order Verrucomicrobiales; family DEV007; genus JBLHKE01. The sequence goes on from JBLHKE010000072.1 coordinate 13,371, forward strand.
CATCAGCTGGTCGATCATCTCCAGCGCGTAATGCAGGTCACGTTTGCCGATCGCATTGCCCAGCTCGAACACGATGCCCTCGCGGCTCTGCGACACGAGTTGCTTCACATCCACCACCTCGACGCGACGCCGTTCCTTACCCAAAAACAAATCCAACTTGATCAGCTCGCCCTCGATCTGCCGGGTCGCCTCTCCCGACAGCATGACGAACAGCTCGAGCGCCTCGCGATCGAACTCCAGACCAAGCTCACGGCCACGTGATTCCACCATGCGCATCACCTGCTGCTCCCAGCCCTGCTTGCTGGTGTCGAGCATGTCGTGCACCTCGACGTTGGCCACTTTCACCAGCCGCTTGTAGAAACGCCGAACCTTGTAGATCTCGGTCGCACTGAGGATGAACTTCACGCCATCAGGCACCCCCTCCTCTAACACATCACCAAGTCCTTCGAGCGCGTCCAAGGTCGCCGCCGACTTGCCGGTGACGCTGTCGCCGAGGAAGTTCGCGCTCTTCAACCACACGACCTTCTCACCACCGAAGAACGGCATCGTCTGCAAAGCTTGCACCGTCAGGTTGATGATCTGTGCTGCGTGCGCCGAGTTATCCGACACCCCATCGATCACGTCGTTGCCAAAATCTCCCGCATCCGGCGCACTGAGCTTGTTGCACAATTTCAGCGCCTCCTCTTTCACCAAGGCCTCATCATTGCCCAGCACCGCGAACAGATTCGGGGCGGCCTTGCTTTTCGTAGCTGCTTTTTTCTTGATAGCCATCAGGGATGAGGAGTGATCTCGCACATCATCGCCACGCAAGGCTGCTTGAAAAGCACAAATTCAGAGCCACTCTATGCGCGTGACCTACCTACCCCTCATCATCCTGCTTTCAGCGGCATTCCTCGCCAGCGCCTGCGATAAAAAATCGCCTGAAAAATCGCCTGCAACGGGCGGAAGCAGCGAAGAGCAACGTATCCCCGAAAACCTGGCAGAGATCGGCACCACCGTGGCCGCCCTCGTCGAGACCTGGAGCCTCACCCTCAGTCAGGTCCAGACCGAGGACGACGTCGCCGCCGCCAAGGAACGCCTCGGCCTCATCGCCAGCCAGTTCGACGCGCTCGCCGCACGCGCAAAGGAACTCCCTCCGGTCAGCGACGCGGGCCTCAAGGCCGTCGATCGCGAGACCGATGCCCTCATTGGAAAGGTCGCCGGCGGCCTCGAAATCGAGAGGCGCCGCATCTTCCTTCTGCCCGACACGATCAAGGCCGAAGTCATGCCGGCGCACGAGAATCTATTGAAAAAATTCCGCGCCACCAGCCGCGCTATCCAGGCCAGTTCGCGGAATTCGAGATGATGAGGGCACGCCCGCGCTGCGAGACCTAGATCCTCCAAGCCTACGAGCCTGTAACTGCGATAACGTAAACTCCGAACTAACACTATTCAAAAACACCCCAATCCTTGATCCGCTCAAAGACATGAACCGCGCTAGCTACGAAAAACTCCTAGGAGCCTGTCGGACTTACCCGCTCCGGCAAGAATCATTTTAGAATTCGCCCAGATCCGGCCGCTGAATCGTCATTAAATCCATTTAAATCCTCCCCAGCAAACGGATCTGGATCGGAATTCTAAAACGTTTTGCTCGAATCCTCTAAGTCCGACAGGCTCCTAGCGGCCCACTAGACTAGCCAACGGAGCGGGGGGCGCCTCGCCTGCCATCTGGACAACCAGGACCTGAGCCACCACACAGATGCAGGCACTCTGCCCATTGGCGTTAGGTCAGATAGGTACCTCCATGTAGCGTAGCCTTTAGGCTGCGTCAGAAACGGCCGTCCCGTTTGCGCATCGCCAGTGCTCTCGACGACACGCCAGACGCTCTTAGATTCCGTTCCTATGCTGGCGATCAGAAAACGGGATCACTCCGGACGCAGCCTAACGGCTACGCTACGATACGGCTTCGACTAGCTGCGCGCCCGGCGCAGTTCATCCTGGCGCTTGAAATAACCACGCCGGCGCTCGTCAATGAACTCGTCTGAATAGATTCGCCGCGCGAGTTCCCTAAAGCCGACCTCTAGCTCGGTCACGCTCATACTCTCTGGGAGGTAGTTCACATCGAACAAGGTGCACAGCTCCCAAGCGCCCTCCTGCAGCAGGCGCTTGTCCTGTTTCAATCGATCATACAACGGTGTCCCCGGAAACGGCGTCATCACCGTGATCTGCACTTCATACAGGCCGGTCTCGCGGACGAAATCGAACACCGCATCAAACGAGGTGCGGTCGGTGTGGTCCAGGCCGAGGACGAAGCACCCGTTTACCGTGATCCCTGCGTCCTGCACGGCGGCGATCGCCTCCCGGTAACGGTCCGTCTGCTTGTGCTTCCAGTTCGCCTTGTGCTCCAGTCCGTCGAGCCCCGCCCCGGGACTCTCGAGACCGATGAGGACCTGTGCGCAACCCGCTTCTTTCATCAGTCGCAACAACTCCGGATCACGCGCCACCGACACGTCGGTCTCAGTGAACCAGCGCAAGCCCTCCGGCGCCAGAGCTCTCATTAACTCCCTCCCGTGGCGTTTGTCCGCAAAGGTGTTGTCGTCTGCAAATTCGATAAATGGCTGCGTCCACTGCTCTTTGATCTTGCGGATCTCGGCGACCACTTTCTCCACCGGCTTCGTCTTGAAACCCGGCGATAGCCGGATCGATGCGGCGCAAAAATCGCAGTGGTAGGGGCAGCCGCGTTGCGTCTGCACGGTGAGCCGATTGTATTTCGAAATGTCCAGCAGTTCGAAGCGCGGCATCGGTGCCTCCGCCAGATCGAACGAGTTCCCACGCGCGTCGTAGCTCGGTTTGAGCCGGTTTCCTAACAGATCACTAATCACCTCGCCCCAGACCGGCTCTGCCTCGCCGATCACGATCGAGTCGGCATGCGGAGCAGCGTCCTCCGGCACCATCGTCACGTGCAACCCGCCCAACAGCACAGTGACCCCTGCCTCCCGGTAGCGGTCGGCCAGCGAGTAGGCGTCTTTGATCATCGCGCTGAAACTCGAGATCGCCACGGCATCGAAATTGCCCGGTAACTCCCCACCCAGCTCCTCGAGGTCGGGGATTTCCAGATACTCGATCTCGATCGACTCCGGCGTCATCCCCGCCAGCGTCAACAGCCCGAGGCTGGGCAGCGAAGCGATCACTTTCGATCGCTCGACGAACCCCGGCAGCGTGAGCCCAATCTCCATCAACTCCTGGTTGTGGCAGCGCACGCCACTCATCGCGATCAACCCCAGCCTCACGATGACCAGCCGGTCGAGGTGAACAGGATTCCAACTAGGACGCCACCCATCCAATCATCACAATGGAAGAACATCCCGATGATCACTCCAGAAACCACCCCGAGCAGCATGCCAACCCACCCGATCTTCAACATCCAGATAGTAATCCCGTCGGGCATTTTTTTCACATTCCAATACCAAGGGCACCTCCGAAAACCTCATGCGGGCTGGAGCTTGATAAAATCCCCGCTGTCTTCGTTGCTAAAGCGCCCACTATCACCAGATAGCTTAGCGTTTATCGCCTCGCCAGCGGGAATTTTCTCTGC
>JBLHKE010000073.1:0-16888 GCA_047619485.1 Verrucomicrobiales bacterium
CGCTGCACCATGAGAACTCTGCCCACTTTGATCCTCTCGACCCTCCTCGTATTGGACGCCGCGTGGGCACAGCGCGCGATGGAAACCCTCAATCGCGGAGTAGTTGCGGTGCCCGCGAAAGGCGGCGGCCAGCTCGTTAGCTGGCGGCTATTGGGCGATGACCCAAAGTCCATCGCCTTCAATCTCTATCAACAGCGACCCGACCAGCCGCCAGCGCGTCTCAACAAGGATCCAATCTCCGGGGCAACAAACTTCCTTGTATCGGTTGATTTTGCGGCTGCCAATGCGCAGTACTTCGTCCGTTCGATCATCGACTCGAAAGAAGGCGAATCCTCGCCTTCCGCAGGGTTCTGGGAGAGCGGATTCCTCGAGATCCCTATCAAGCCGATCGATGGCTACCGCCCGGGCGATGCCTCCGTTGGCGACCTCGATGGTGATGGCGACTACGAACTTGTCCTCCAGCAGAGCGGTCGGGCGCACGACAACTCCCACTCTGGATTGACCGATCCACCGATTCTCGACGCCTACGAATTCGATGGCACCCACCTGTGGAGGATCGATCTAGGAAAGAACATCCGCGATGGTGAACACTACACCCAGTTCATCGTCTACGACCTCGATGGAGACGGACGCGCTGAGATCGCGTGCAAGACTGCCGATGGCTCGATGGACGGTGCCGGGAAAGTGATTGGGGATGCGAGCAAGGACTGGCGCACTTTGGATGAAAAATCAAAATCGTTCGGCCGCGTGCTCGACGGGTCTGAGTTTTTGACCATCTTCGATGGCCTCACCGGCAAGGCCCTAGAGACAGTGGACTACGTTCCGAATCGCTACCCGATTGACGGTTGGGGTGGGATCGGTGGCAACGCGGGCAACGACAGCTATGGCAATCGCTGCGACCGATTTCTCGCCTGTGTCGCCTACCTCGATGGAGAACACCCCAGCCTAGTGATGTGTCGCGGAGTCTACGGCCGGACGGTTCTGGTCGCATGGGATTGGCGCGATGGCGCTCTCAAGAAACGCTGGGTGTTCGATTCCGGCAGTAGCAAGCCGCCTTACGCCGACGCCTCTCCCTACTCGGGCATGGGTGGACACTCGATCAGCGTCGCCGATGTCGATGCCGACGGGCGTGACGAGATTGTCTACCAGGCGATGGTGATCGATGACGACGGCAAGAGACTGCACAGCTCAGGCCTGCGGCACGGCGACGCGATGCATGTCTCAGATCTCGATCCGCAACACCCGGGTCTCGAAATTTTCACGGTGCAAGAGAACGAAGGCTCGCGCCATGATCGCCGCACCCCGGGGGCGGCGATGCGCGACGCCAAAACCGGAGAGATCCTCTGGAGTCACAGCCTCGGCCTCGACGTGGGGAGCGGACTGGCGGCCGACATCGACCCGCGACATCCGGGTTGCGAGGTCTGGGGTGGACCTGGTGGGCTGCGTAGTGCAACGGGCGAACGCATCGGCGCTGCGCCACGGACGAGCGGGTTCGCGATCTGGTGGGACGGAGATCTCCTTCGCGAACTGCTCACCAGCTCGCGCATCGCTAAATGGGATTGGAAAGAGGAGGAGGAGAACACTCTAGTATCATTTGGTCGGCGGGGCCGCCGCGGTGGTCGGTATCCTACGCTGTCCGCCGACCTGATCGGCGACTGGCGCGAAGAGGTCGTCGTCCCTAGCCCCGACGGTCGATCGTTACGGCTATACACCACTCCAATCCCGACCAAGCACCGAATCCACACATTGATGCACGACCCGCAATATCGCCTGAGCATCGCGTGGCAGAACGTCGTCTACAACAAACCGCCACACACGAGTTTTTTCCTTGGCGATGGGATGAAAACGGCACCGAGACCAAAGGTTCGCCTGATCGAGAAAGCGACTACGGCCGAGGTCGAATCTGGTAATTGAGTATTTTTACGACTGCTCAGCTCCATGTCCCTTTGTCGAAATCGGATCAAATCAACTACGGAGATTGAGGCATTCCTGCGCATGTAACCTTGTCAGAGCGCTTTTATCCTTGGAATTGCTTACTCATTTTCCAGCGCTCCCTGCTTACTCCACCACTCAAATCAATGAACAAATCCTTACTAATTATTCATGGAACCTGGCTACTCGTCTCGATCTCAGCGCTGGCGATCGGCGGAAAGATTTTTTCGACCAACTCATCTGATGGGAAGCAGATTGGCAGATCTGCTGCCGAGGAGCGACCCGGCCTAAGCGCCGTTCCGGGAAAATCGCAGACTGGGGAGCCGGGTGAAGCCAGGGCGATCAACGATGCCGATGCCGAGCTCGTGTCGACCCTCGTCCAGATCTCGCGGGGTGGAGATCCAAACGCCTATATCGATGCGTTCCTCGGCGAGGGCGACCCCATCAAGGCGAATAAGATGTTTGCCGACCTGTTGCTCAATATTACCTCGGACAACGCGAAGGAGATCTTCGACGCGCTACGCGAAGGCCGGCAGGGGCGAGGCGGAGACTTCGGCCGCGAAATGGGATTGTATCTCGAAGCTTGGGGTAGGATCGATGGGGCCAGCGCTGTCGCTGCGGTCGGTGAAACTGGAGGAGATCCCAGACGGCGCGGATGGGCAGCCATGTCAGCCGTCACCGGCTGGGCCAGCAACGATCCTGCTGCGGCGATCTCCTACATTGCATCTGTCGAAGACGAACGCGAGAAGGGCATGTTAAACCAAGGTCTGATCGCCGGGCTTGCGCGAACCGACCCCACGGCTGCGACCAAATACGTCTTTGCGATGGACACTGAACGCAGAGCCAACACCCCCGAAGGAGAAAGTGGCCCCGGGCAAGATCGAGGGCGCGGCGGATGGGAGACCGATCGCCAGATGGAGACGATCGCAAACGCGCAACTACGAATTGGCAATGAGGCCGCGACCACGTGGGCGGAAGGCCTTCCCGACGGAGATCTGAAGTCGGCCGCTTTCGATCGGGTGGCTGAGAATCTGGCCAGAAACGATCCGGCGAGTGCCGCGGCCTGGGTCGCCGAACACGCGAACGAGGATTACTCTAGCCGTGCCGTGCGAGAGGTCGCCGAGGAATTTGGACGCACCGACCCGGCCGCCGCAATCAAGTGGGCGGAGGCGCTTCCCGAGGAGCGCCAGGCCGATGCGCTGCGCGAGACTCTCGAAGAGTGGACTCGCAGCGACCCCACTGCAGCAAGCACTTACCTGAGTGAGATGCAGGAGTCCCCTGCTCGCGATGCAGCGATCAGCAGCTTTGCCCGCGAACTCGATCGTGAGGATCCTGGCGCGGCCGCACAGTGGGCTGCAAGCATCGCCGACGAACGCACGCGCAACGAAACCCTGTCATCCGTAGGCAGATCCTGGATCCGCAGCGCCCCTGACGCTGCCAAGGCGTGGCTGCCGACGAGCGGGTTAAGCCCCGAAGCGCAACAGGCAGTCCTCGCCGAACCAGATCGTGGTCGGGATGGCCGTGGCCGCTGAGCCAAACTGGGAATCCACGAATTGCTGGCCTAGCGACAGATTCTGCCGAAGTTAACGGCACCTAAAACAATCTCCTCATGCCCTCTCGAGTCGCTCTTCTCCTTTCTGCCGTCCTGATTGCCCTCTGCCTCCCGGTTTCCGGGCAAGGACCAAAGGCTAGCCGTTCTACAGAATCGCTCAACATCGGTGCCTACTACTACCCGTGGTATCGCGCTTCTGAAGAAGGCAATATCGGATGGATGTCTCAGGCGATGCGGGGACATCTCAAGCCACAACAGCTTCCGAAGTTGGGTGTCTACGGCAGCCGGGATCCCAAAGTGATCGGCGACCACATTGCCCAAAGTGTCCGGGCAGGTCTCGACTTCTGGGCCGTGAGCTGGTGGGGACCGGGCAAGCGCGAGGACAGCGCCTTGCGCGAGCACATCCTCAAGCACGCTGATGCTGGGAAACTAAAGTATGCAATCCTCTACGAATCCACCGGACGACTCGGTTCGATGCGGGCGCCAAGGTACGACAATCTGCTAGGTGACTTCGCCTACATGAAAGAGCACTACTTCGATCACCCGGCGTATCTCAAGATCAATGGCAAACCTGTCGTCTTCATCTATCTCACACGTGTGTATTTCAGAGATCGCGGGTTAGATGAACTCGCAGAGCTGCGGAAAAATTTCCCTAACATCTATCTCATAGGCGATGATGTTTTCGGCGGTCGCTACTATGAGCGCTACGCACGCTTGTGGGATGCAGTTACCGCCTACGACATCTACGGGCAATCGATGCAGAGCGAAGGCGCGACGCAAGCGGCAGTCGACCGATTGCGCGGCAACTTTGAGAACGCAAAGAACTCAGCCAATGGTGTGGGCACGGCGTTCATTCCCGGCATTGCGCCCGGCTACAACGACAAGGCCGTACGCAAAGGGCACGTGGGACGGGCACGCTATTTTACCGACAAGGAGAATTCCAAAGAAGGCGACATCTTCCGAACCATGATCAAGGACGTAGCGATCCCGCTAGCTGATCCGAAAGCGAATCGCACCATCATGATCACCTCCTTCAACGAATGGTACGAAGACACGCAGATCGAGGCGACCAAGGGAAGCGAGCCGACCACGACGAAGGATGACTCCGATAGCGGCAAGTTCTACACCGAAGGCGATCGCTACGTGGACTACGGCACATTGTATCTAGATATTTTGCGCGAAGAGAAAGATGCGGCGGCGGCCCCGAGGACAGAAGTAGTCCCACCGGGGAGGCCGGCCGACTGAGCCACCTGCCCTGTGGGCTGCTCCCAAAAAGAAACGATCAGCAAACTCTGGCTGGAATGAACATGAAACGACGACTCCCCTTCCTGCTATCTCTGCTAGTTGCGACCCAGCTCGCAGCGAAAGATCCCCTGCCGTTGATCTTCGATACCGACATGGGAAACGACATCGATGACGCCATGGCGCTGGCGATGATCCACCAGTTCGAACGGCGCGGCCTATGCAAGCTATTGGCAGTCACTTCGACCAAAGACCACCCGCTGTCCGCGGCTCACATCGACGCGATCAACACCTTCTACCGTCGGCCAGATGTCCCGATCGGCGCCGTGCGCGACGGGGTGGCGCCAGAATTGGGAAAGTTTCTCGGCATCACCAAAAAATACCCGCACGACCTCAAGACCGGCGCCGATGCACCGGAAGCCGTGTCGCTGCTGCGCAAGACGCTTGCGGCCCAGGAAGACCATTCGGTGACCATCGTGCAGGTCGGATTCTTCACCAATTGCGCGCGCCTGATCGAATCGAAACCAGACCAGCACTCACCACTCGACGGCGTCGCATTGATTCAGAAAAAGGTGAAACAGCTGGTCATCATGGCCGGTGCCTTCCAGACCATCGGCGACGAGACCCGCTACCTCGAATACAACGCAAAGCTCGATGTTCCGGCGACGAAACTTTTGGCCGAGCGCTGGCCGGGTCAGGTGGTATGGAGCGGGTTCGAGATTGGCAACGCAGCGCACTATCCGTGGAAGAGCATCGAGGAGGATTTTGGTTATACCGACAGACACATCGTGCGCGAGGGATACCTCGCTTTCGGAGATCAGAACCGCCCGACCTGGGATCTCAGCGCGGTGCTCTACGCAGTTCATCCGGAGCGCGGCTACTTTAACCTCTCATCGCCCGGCGAGGTGAAAGTGGCCGACGACGGGGCAACCGATTTTCAACCGAACGGCAACAAACGCCACCGCTACCTAAAGATGGATACGGTGCAAACCGCGCGCGTCCGCGAAGCCTACGTGCAACTGGTTAGCGAGCCTCCGGCGAACAAGTAACAATCCCACCAAGCACAAACATGATCTCTAGATTTCCCATTTTGATAGTCGTTAGCATCCTGCTCATCCCGGCTTCTCTTCTCGCTGAGATCTGGACACCGATCACCATCTCCCTGCAGGAAAGTGCGACTGCAAACGATACGAAAGAAATCTTTCCAGGCGGATGCTCCGGCGTCGTGGTGAACCGGCTGAATGGCGACGTTACCGTCAAGGTAGTTGGCCACGGACTTTGGCGCAGCTCTGACCAGGGCAAGAATTGGATCCGACTGGATAAGAAGATCATTTCCGGGCGCGACGAAACTGGCTGGGCAACCATCGCTGACCAGAATGCACCACAAAGGATCGCCACCTTCTCCCTAGACGGGACGGCGGGGTGGACAAGCGACGGCAAGGAGTGGAAGAAGTTCACTGATCACGGTCGGAACTGGGATTACGGCTCGGTCGATTGGGAGGCGAAAGATCCCAAGACCATCATTGCAGCAAAACATGAAACCAATCCACCTGGAGAAGTCTATGTGACCAGCGATGGCGGATCCACTTGGAAACAACTTTCGATCCACCTGCAGAAAGATCGGGCGCAGATTTCGATGGTCGGCGCGATGGGTGGAGACGTTCTGATCTACAGCAAAGGTGAAGGAATCCATCGCAGCACCGACCTCGGCAAGAAGTGGACGGAGGTTTCCAAAATGAACCCGCTCACCCGCATTCCGGTTTTATTTGATGGTGTCCACTACCTCGGGACCGAAAAGGGGCTATTGGTGAGCAAGGACAAGGGCGCAACTTGGCAAGTGCTAGGCGCGCCCGTCAATATCTGGCAGGGACCGTTCTTTGGCCGTGATGAAAAAGAGATGATGGTGGTTGGCCAGACAGGCATCCATCTGACAAGGGACGCGGGAGCGACCTGGAGCCGCGTCGCTGATCTCAAACCGAAGGAGGGAGGTTTCCTTTTCACTACCGACTGGTTTGGTTGCTACGCATGGGATCCGGTGAATGGAATCATTTATGCGTCATCGATGGGAAACCCGGTGTTCAAGCGGTCGCTGGGGAAATAGCGCCCTCACGCCATCGACAGTCCAGTCAGCGTCCCGGTGCTCGAAGCGAACTTGTCCGTCTCGATTCCCAGACGCTGAAGCATGCTCACGTAGAGATTGCACAAGGGTGGCGGATCTTTCGGATCGAACTGCAAGTGCTGCCCGTGCTTGAAACCGCCGCCGGCGAGGAAGACTGGGAGGTTGCTAGTCGCGTGGCTGCTGGCGTCGCCGAGATTGCTGCTGAGGAAGACGGTCGTGCGGTCGAGGAGGTTGGCGTCGTCTTCCTGCGATCCGTTGAGCTTTGTGAGGAAATCGCGCAGCGTCTTCATCGCCTCGATCTCGACAACCTTGAGCTGCTCGAGCTTGCGCGGATCCTTGCCGTGGTGAGAGAGATCGTGGTGGCCGAGGTTGACCCCTTCGATCGGTGGTGCTGCGGTAGAGCCAGCGAGCATGATGGTGATGAGGCGGGTCGAGTCGGTCTGCAGCGCGAGATGGGTGAGATCGAAAAGCAAGCGCGTGCGACCGATCAGGTCGGCCGGGTTGGGAATGTCCTGCGGCGGAGCGGCGTCGACTTTGGGCTTCGGCCTCTTAGCCCAGTCGCGATCGCTGACCATCTGCTGTTCCAGCTCACGGATGCTGGTGAGGTATTCATCCATCTTGTCGCGGTCTTCCGTGCCAAGATGGGAGTTCAACGATTTGGCCTGCTCACGAACGTCGTCGAGAATGCTGCGCCCGTCTTCGAGATGGCGCATCTGCTCACGTTTTTGCGCAGCCGTGCCTTCGAGGAACAGCCTCGAGAAAACTCTGGATGGCGAATCATCCGAAGGGATCAGCGCGCCCGTCCGGGTCCAACTGAGCCCACCTGCCCCGTTGCCCGCCAAGGCGAGACTCGGGAATCGCGTCTGCGCACCGATGTGGCTAGCGGCGAATTGGTCGAGAGAGATCGCGTTGCGAAATCCGGGCCGGCCCGCGCCTGGGACACCGGTGAGAAAACTCGCTGAGGCCTGGTGTCCGAATGACGAACTCATGCCCGCGTGCTCCAATCCGGAAACGACGGTGAACTGATTGCGGAATTCTTTGACGATTTCGAGATGCGGTGAGAGTTCGTAGTCCCGTCCAGCGCTTTTGGGGAAAAAGAAGTCCGGATGCAATCCCAGCGGAGCACAGATGCAGACCATGCGACGTGCGGGCTGATTGCTGCCCGGGGCAGCCAAGGCTTCCAGCCATGGGAGTGCGAGCGAGATGCCGGTGGCGCGAAGGAAGTGGCGGCGTTGGATATTCATGGTGGTGGTAGGATGGGTCTCTGACCCGTCCGGCGTGGGGTCTAGGACGGGTCGGAGACCCATCCTACTTACTCTGAAATGTTGTGCTTTGCACGATCTCGTGAATCAACGATCGAAAGCCATATTCTTTCTCCCGCACGCGGCCGACGACGGATTCGATCTCGGCTTTGTCCAATGGCGTCGGCGCTGCTCCGGTCGAATACGCTAGCAGCTTTTCGGTCAGATTTCGGGCTAGTTGATCTTTGTCTGACAACAGCAGCTCCCGGTATTCGTCGATATCCTCGAAACGCCGCCCATCGGGCAAGACGTCGCTTGGATCGACGGCGGGGCCTTTGACAATCCGACGTGAGCCATCGCGAACGGCACGATAGTGATCGCGCCACCCACCAGTCACATCGAAACTCTCCAGCGCAAATCCAGGCGGGTCGATCTCGCGGTGACACTTCGCACAGCTTTCGACGTCACGGTGCTTTGCCAACTGCTCTCGGATGGTCGTGGCGCCCCGAATATCGGGCTCGATCGCGCCGATGTCAGGCGGCGGCGGCGAGGGTGGCGCTCCCAGGATGCGATCCAACACCCAGGCACCACGCAGAACTGGCGAGGTCGTCGTGCCGTTGGCCGTCACTTTAAGCACGCTGGACATCGTAATCACACCGCCGCGATGACTGCCAGGCGGCAAGGTCACCTTGCGCATGTGCGCGCCTTCGATTCCCGGGATCCCGTAGTGCTTTGCAAGGCGGGCATTGAGGAAAGTGAAATCGGACGCCACGAAGTTGGTAAGACTCATGTCGTGCTTCAGCACCTCGTCGAAGAACCGCTTCGGCTCCTTGATCGAGGCGGTCTTGAGGACGTCGTCATACTCCGGATAGAGCGTGCGATCCGGAGCAGTGGCATCGATCGCGCGGAGGCTGAGCCATTGACCGGTAAAATTTTCGGTAATGGCTTTCGCTTTAGGATCGTTCAGCAGGCGCTCGACCTGCTGCCGTAGCACGCCCGGTTTCCGCAAATCTCCGCTATCCGCAAGCCGGAGCAGTTCCTCGTCCGGCATCGAACTCCACAAAAAATACGACAGCCGGCTGGCCAATGCGTCGTCGTCCAACTCGTTCGTGTCCGCGGTGTTCTTCTCACGCAAGAACAAGAACTCGGGCGAAACCATGATACCTTTGAGGCCGACGCGCATCGCTTGCTCGAAGGTGTAACCCTCATCGAACCTCGATTTCACCCGCGCCAGGAACGGCCGCACGTCCTCATCTGTCACCGTGCGCCGAAACGCGCGTCGGGCAAAATTTCGCAGAACGCGGTCGGCATCGACCATGGGCTGACTCGACACGACCTCGAGCCGTTTCGGATCGTCCGCGCTGGGCACGACTTCTTGCGGTAGCTCACCAAAGATCGACTTGTGGCTCGGCGGCGGCCAGGATTCCAACAGCGGCCCCTCAAGTTCCACCCACTGGATCGCCAGCCCGGGTCCCTTGTAGTTGTCAGCCCCGACCTTCTCCACCTGCGGCGGCAGCGCCGGCAGTCCGTCGGCAATGATGCGCAGCCGGTTCTGCGGTTCGAGCTGTTCTGTAAACTCGAGCACCGTCGGCTTGTCCGCCGGGAACGAGAAGTAGTCGATGAGCCGTTCCTCGGTCACCTCTTTGAAGGTTCCGGCGTTGACATGAAAATCGACAGGTTTGCCATCGCTCTGGTAGCCGTAGCCAGAAATTCGGATGCGATACTTGCCGCGGAAGTGGGTCAGCATATTCCACATCGTCACGCGGATGTTCGCCGATTCCCAGACTGCGAAAATGGCGACCCCGTCGTCTACATGGCGATAGACACTGCCATTCTTAGCGACGGATTTTTCTTTCCTGAGGTCGAATCGCTTCTTCTGGATCCACGGCTTTCCTTTGTTGGCGATCGCCGCGTCGAGCACGCGATCGGCGGCCTCCAGATAGGTGCGCAGCAGAAACGACGAGGTGTGCATCGCCTCGGCATTGTTGTCGAAACCGTTGGTTGATGTGTCAGGCGGCAACAAGTCGCTCAGATCGACCTCGACGTGCAGCAGATCCCGCACCGTGTTCGCATATTCGGCGCGGTTCAGACGCCGCAGAACCACCCTCCCCTCCGTTGCCCTCTGGGCGATCGCCTGTCCGCTGATCCAATCGACAACTGCCTGCACCTCCCGCGTGGGTGGCCGCGGCTTCTCCTCTGGCGGCATGTCACCCGACTCAAGTTGCTCCAGCACCGTCAGCCATTTTTCGCGATTGGCCTTGTCAGCAAAGTCATCGGTCAAGCTCTCGAGCACAAAGTCGCCCTTGGGCTTGGAGCCCTCGTGGCATTTCTGGCAATGCTGAGCGAACAAGGGCTGGGCAAAGTCGGCGGCACGGGTCGCTTGCGTGACACCGATTGCAAGTGCGGCGACGAGCAAGCGCAGGCATCGATTCCAAGAACAAGGACGGTAGCGTGTTGAAGATCGGCTCACTTTACTACGAGTTCATCTAGGAATTTGTATAGCTCAACCGTCGTAGGATCGTCGGGCTTGCCGAGGTCGTTGTTCAATCCGCTGTGGTTGCTGTCCCGTTTGCCAAACGCTTTGACCGAGACCCCGGCTGCCTCCAGCACCTCCCTGAAAATTCCTGCCTGGGCGTTGGTATCGGGATTACCGGGAAAGTAGAGGAGGAGAAAGGGCGGGATCCCCTTCCCTTTCGCCACATGTGTCACGGCCGAGAAATCAACGTGCTTCTCCGGGTCATTGCCGAACTTCTGCCGGTGGCCGAAGGTGTACATTTTCCAGCCATAGATGGATCGCCGGTGCTCCGCAGTCGAGATGATTTTCGGAATGTCATAAGTGTCGCCATCCACTGGTACGCAACCCTTGAGGACACCGAAGGACACCCCCTCTTTTTTCAAATAGCGATCATCGGTGCAGATCAACGCCGCGAGTTGGGCGCCGGCGGAATGGCCGCCAACGAATATCCGTTTCGGGTCGCCACCGTAATTGGCGATGTTTTTGTGCACCCAACCGAGCGATTTAGCAATATCACCGATCAACACGTCCATCTCTACGTCGGGCAGCAGACGGTAGTTGGTCGATACGAAGACGAATCCTCGTTCGATCAGCACCTTGGGCTTCAGGCCGACATCGTCTTTGTCCCCGACCTGCCAGCCACCGCCGTGGATCCAGAACATGACGGGAAGAGCTTTGTCAGCGTCCTTCTCAGGCGTGTAGATATCGAGTACCTGGCGCTCGTGACCGGACTCCACATAGGGAATGTCAGACGTGAGCTTCTGTGCCATGGCACTGCTGCAAATGGCAGATAGCAGGAGCACAAAGACTAGGAGGAGGTCGCGGTTCATAGCGTGATCATACCAGATGTCGTCGCGCACCGGGCGAAAATTCCCGGATATCTTGTTGGTGGCAGATTCGAGATCATTCCCTTCATGATGGGAATGGTTCGGCGAAATGGTTGCGGCTACTGCCAGTGCTAGCAATCTCTCTTCCCCTCTCCGATCCCTTCAGCGGCTGTCTCAAGCGCCCCACTCAAAAAGCAAATTCCTAGCAATAATTGTCTGCGAGATAGGCCATTTCTCCTGGCGCGGACCGAATCAATTTATGTGGACGCTGAAGAAGAGGTCGACGGCACCCGCATCGGGGTTGTCGAAAACGATGGTGATCTTGCCTTCCTCTGGATTCACATCCAAGCCGTTCTCATCGTTGTCGGTGAAACTGTCGCTCACGTCCCCATCGCCTGACTCACCGGCCTGCAGATCATCAGGATTTCTGCTGTAATATACCGCATACGACGCTCCGGGCTTCGTGTCCCAGCTCAGGGTGACTTTATCGGTGTCTGGGGAGTGGGTGATCTGTGTGATGGTGAAATCGGGGACAGCGGCAATCCCGCCACCGAGCACATCACCGAGCGCGGTGCCGATGCGGATCTCGTCGACGAAAAACTTGAGACCCGAGACGTTGAGGGTGTCGAACTGCGTCTGGTCGAGGTCAGGCTTGTTCGAGGGGTTGCCCGCGTCGGCCGCGGTCACCGCGTTCGGCCAGTTGGCACTCGAAAGGGTTGGCTTGGCCACGACCAAGGCATCGAAGGCCGCTTCGCTGATCACGTCCGTCTCCAAGAACTTCACGACCGTGATGATGTCGTAGGCGTCAATGTCGGCGTCCCACTCGATCTTGCCGACAATGATGTTCGGAGCGCCGAAACCTAAGGCATTACTCACGGTCCATGGCATAACGTCGTCATTGGACAAGACGCCGTCACTCGTTCCGGTGCTGGCAAAGGCGGGCACAATTCCGTTGTGGCCACCCAATGCGCCGTCTTGGAATCCGCCGGGAGTCTGGTTGTGCTGCCCGGCACGGAAATAGTGCGGGTAGACATCGAACAAGTTGGCGCGAGGCGGACCACCAGCCGCACTGACACCGCTGCCAGAGTTCTGCATCGTGAGGCCACGCGAGCCCAGCGTCGTCGGGTCGGTGCCGATCGTGAGAGTTGGTGAGCCTTGGTTCCGATCCCAAGCATGGGCTCCGACGAAGCTGAACCAAGTGGTGGTGCCGGATACGAAGGACGCTGTCACGCTGGGCGCCAGTGCAATGCTGGCATCGAGGTTGCCGGTGCCGGCATCGGTTCCAGCTGCCAGCCCACGATCCTCAGGTCCGGCCATCCCCGCAAAGCCGCCCGATGTCTCGAGGTTATCGACTGTCCCGTCAAAGACGTTCGGAGTCTCTGCGGCGACGAAGACACCCGACGGCGCTTCCCCAGGGTGAACCCACCAGCCATTTCCAAAACCAGTGTCATTTGTGGTCCAGGTTCCGGTCGTGCCCAAGGCACCTCCCTGCCCGGTTAGCTCCCCGTCGGGATAGGCGAACGGTTCGTAGACTAGGAGCGTGGCATCGGACCTCGTCAATGAACCAATCGATAAAATGCAGCCTACCAGTAGGGCAGCTGAGCTGGTTGATCTGCTAGTTTTCATTGGGGCACTGTTATTTTTCATTGGGTTTATTTTGGCTCGACTAGTTGTGTCTGCGGCGTCCGACCAAGCTGATCAGACCGAGTCCTCGCAGCACGATACAGGATGGCTCAGAGCTTGGGGGAATACTTGCAAAATAGGTGGCGATATGAACACGATCGACGCTTCAGAAAAATTGGCCAGCGGACAGAGAAATTGAGACCGATAATCACGATTTTCTACTAGCGATCATGCCGGAAGGGGCGAATAAAAAAACGCTTAATACCGCGGAAAACATACCCATTAAAGGGTATGGGCCAACGAGTCCTGACCGTCATGAATGAATGGGAGGAAAGACCACTCCTTCCGAATTTCCTCTAATAGCTTTGACATATCTGCCTGGATTCACCACCATAAACCAATGAAATCGCTTCTATCTCCTCTCCATTGCGCAACCTTGGTGATTGCGATCGGGCTAGGGTCCACCCAAGCAGCCACCACTGTCTTTCACTATCGGGTGAACGACACCGATGCAGCAGGGCTGCCGAACATCCCCAGCGTAGGCGGCAGTGACGGCACGGCGCAGGGAACATTCTCCGGAATTTTCAGCACCGATGTCCCGACCGCTGGCGTCCCAGCCAGTGCTGGCAACCGCTCGATCGTCGGGGCTGGCGACGCTTTGAGTGATGGCGTGAATTCACCCAGCAATCAGGAACTGTCGAACGCCGCAGTGATCGCCGCAGGCGGATACACCTTGGAGGCATGGTTCAAATGGAACGGCGGAGGGAATGTCAACGCTATCATCGACTACGCCGGAACCGATAAGTTCCGCATGATCGCGGGGACAGGCATATTGGATATCAATTTCGACTCAGGCAGCGGCGCCCAGCCAATCGCTTCGCCGAGTATCGGCGATTGGCACTACGCGGCCGCTGTTTTCACCCATGACGGTGGCGGAGTCAGTGGCACCGGTGGAATCGGTGGCACCGTGACCTGGTACTTTGATGGCAACACCGCCCTCGGCACCGCCGCTGCCATCAAGGACGACTTCGGCGACAGCTTGAACCGGCCAATCGGGGTCGGCAGGCATCCACTCGGATTTGGTGGCGACGACTTTGACGGTCTGATTTACGAACCACGAGTTTCCCTCGGAGCCTTGAGCTCGTCCGAACTCCTGTTCGTTCCCGAGCCAGGAACCGGTGCCCTTGCCTGCATCGGCGCAGTCCTGCTGTTCTTACGTCGGCGGCACAACTGATCCTCGATGCCTTCCCGTTGGGAAGGAGTCGAGGATCAGTGCTCGCCATTAAAGCTATGAAAATGATCCACCCACTTGCGATGGCCAGCGCGCTGGCCATCTTCCTCGTCGCCTCAGATTCGAGCCTGGCGGCCACTACGGTTCTCCACTTCAGTGTCTCGGACACGGACGAAGCCACGGTAGTCGCAGGAACTGTTGCAGGCACCGACGGTTCTCCCGATGGCACTGTGGCATCTGGCATCCTGGAGTTGAGTGCTGACGTGCCAATAGAAGGAGTCCCTGCAGGCAGCGGAAACCGCTCGTTAGCTTTTACCAATTCGCAGGTTATCACGATCCCCGGCACCCAACAGCTCTCCCATGCCAACGCTATTGCCGCGGGCGGCTTTACCTTCGAAACCTGGTTCAAATGGGACGGCGGCGGCACACTCAATGCCATGATCGACTACGCTGGCACTGAGAAATTCCGCATCCAAACAGCAACTGGAGCTCTAGATATCAACTTCGACCAAGGCTCTGGCCTCCAAGTGCTCGCGATGCCAACTGCAAACGAGTGGCACTACATCGCGGCAGTGTTTGAACATGATGGAGAACCCGTCGATGCGGACTTGAAGATCTACGGAACACTCACTTGGTACTTCGACAGCAATGAGCCGGTCAGTACAGTGAACGTTACCAAAGACGATTTTGGAGACAGCCTCAACCGCACAATCGGGGTCGGCGGGCACCCCCTTGGTTTTGGCGCTGACTTCCACAACGGTCTTATGTTCGAACCACGGGTCTCCCTCGGAGCCCTAACGGTCGCTGAATTACTCTTTGGAGGCCAAGCACCTGAGGAATTCCGGATTCTCAGCATCAATTACGATGAGAACCCAGAGGATCCATCCGTCACATTCAGCTGGGTTTCCAGCCCCAGCGCCCGATACCGGACAGAATACTCGTTAGACCTTATCGAGTGGTTAGAGATCGACGATGATGTCGCATCCTCCGGTGACCTTACCGAGTTCACCCACCACTTCCTTCCAGGACACTCGGAACTCGTCGGTAGCCAACGCGTCTATTACCGGGTTGCGCCGGTCGCCAGTAACTGACACCGCTCCCCCCCATCTCGATCGTCCGCTGCATCGCGACCGACAACGACTTGGGTTGAGATCCTCTCTTTCAACAACTCCACGTGGGAGATCCGCCGCGATTGTCTACCAGAATTCCGCTGGAGGTATGACACAAACAGCCAGCAACCGCTTGGGAATCGACTTTCCAGCCTCAAGTAGTTGGTATCGCTATGACCACGGCGACTTTGAATAGTTCTTCCTTTACGACCGCCAGAAACTGGGAGCCTGTCGCCCTGACGTCCCGGGCCGCTTCTGGTGCGGTCTCATCGACGACGTGGCGATCTGCGGTCTTCGACAACGGGCTGGCGGTGAGCACGATCTGCCCGTCACCCTGCTGCTCTTTCAACAGCCTGGTCTCCTCCTGCAGGTATTCGATCAAGCACTGCTGCTGGCGGTTTAATCCAGCTGGGCAGGGACACCAGCATGAACTTGAATGCGTCCATCGTGCCAATCCTGCAGTATCCGGGTTCCGAGGGCGAAAAAAATCGGGTATCTCGGAGCATCCCTAACGGGCTGATCCTCAGCGGATCCGGTTGCAATCGAATTTTCGGACACTACGCGGTGGAAGAAAAAGCATAAGCAACTTACGAAGAACTACTCGCGAAACGCCCGCCCGCTGAGGAGTCGGGCGGGACTTTCATTGTCGGTGGATTCGGGCATACTATGCTTCGCCAGCACCATGAAAATCACCTACAAAAACGCCACCAGTTCCCTCGCTAAAACCGACCTGCTCATTGTCTTTGGACGTGAGGGTAAGAAGGTGATACTTCCCGCCGGGGTAACCATTCCGAGGAACGCATCAGACGAGTTCGGCGGTGCCGAACTCGAGACACGTCTCACGGATGCAACTGGTGGATCAGCGAAGCGCGTGCTGCAGATCGGCTTGGGTGGCGAGCTTGAAATTGCAACTGAGCTGGTGCGTCGCGCGGCGGCGATAGCGGTTAAGAAGGCCGAGAAGACCGGCGCGACTTCTGCGGCGTTCTGGATCGAAACGCCACTTGGGAAAAGGGCTGCCGAGTTCGGGCAGGCGCTCGCCGAGGGCGCGGTGATGGGGTCTTACCGCCTCAGCAGCTTCCAGAGCGAGGCGAAGCCTGCGGCTTTGACGCGCGTCGCGATTTGCGGCGACGCGGCATTGCGCAAGGGGGCGCGGCGGGGTGAGATCATCGGCGGCGCGAACTGTCTGGCGCGGCGCTTGCAGGACTCGCCAGCCAACCACATGCGGCCGCGCGACATGGTGCGCGAGGCGCGCAAAATCGCCCGCGGCTCGTCTGCGATCTCGATCCAAGTCATCGACGAGAAGACCATGGAGCGGTTGAATATGGGCTCCTTGCTCTCGGTCTCGCGCGGTTCCTCCGAACCGGCCTATCTGATCCATTTGACCTACAAGCCGGCGAAGAAAGCGCGGCGCAAAATTTGTCTCGTCGGCAAGGGTCTGACCTTTGATTCCGGCGGCATCAGCATCAAGCCGTCGGCGAGGATGGATGAGATGAAGTA
>JBLHKE010000074.1:0-16828 GCA_047619485.1 Verrucomicrobiales bacterium
TCGATTGCTGCCTCATTGATTCTACCCCACACCTCCACCGGACGGCCGGACAAGAAGGTCAGGCGCGGTGCCTGGTCTTGACCGAAGGTGATATGATTGTTTTGCACCCTGGCCCCCCCGATGCGCTCGACGACCTGTTCAGCCATCTGCTTGAGCTCCGCGGTCGCGACGTTCCCGCTGAGGGTCGCATCGAGGTAATCGAATTTCACCTGAACCATCTCGAGACTGCGAAGGTCGAGGGCCGCGCGCGCCTGCCCGGTCAAATTGGCCTCGACCGGCTGACGGAAGATCTTCGCCGACATTACCGCCAAGACGAACCATGTGATAAAGAGGAACGCTACGAAATACTTCATTCTGCCGCCGGGATCTTAGTCACCCTACGGCAAAACGACAACCTTGCATCGGATCGGTGACCTAGAACCGAATGATTCTCCATTAATCAACGGAGGACTAGGCGGTGAGACACGCCTCGTTGAGCACCTCGCGAACCCGCTGAGCAAGGTCTGCGATGTTGTATGGCTTTTGCACGAACCCATTCGGACGCGCCCCGTTCTCAGCCTCAAATTCGTCAAGGTTCACGGCGTAGCCGCTACACACAATCACTGGGACATCGCCGTATTCTGCGCGAATACGCTTGAAAGTATCAGCACCCGAAAGGTTCGGCATCGTCAAATCGAGCAGGACGAGATCGATGCCTTCTTGATCGCGCGCGAAATGTTCGAGCGCCACCAGCCCATCCTCGGCCGCGAGAGTATTGTAGCCGTGGTGCTTGAGGACGCTCTGAGCGACCGTTCGCACCACTTTTTCATCGTCCACTAGTAGAATGGTCTCGCTCCCGCCCCTGTCGACGATGGGTGCTTCTGGCACCTTCTTCGGCTCGACGTCTGCGGTCTCGGCCGCTTTCGGAAGGTAGATATTGAACACGGTCCCCTCTCCTACCTTCGACACACAGTCGATCCAACCTTCGTGCTGGCGGATGATTCCATACGACGTCGCCAGACCGAGCCCCGTCCCCTTGCCTTGTTCCTTCGTAGTAAAGAACGGCTCGTAGACCTTCTGCAGGACTTCTGGAGGCATCCCCTCACCATTGTCCGCGACCGTGATCGCTATATAGTCCCCCGGCGCTGCCCTGACGTTCTCGCTAAGCTGCTCGGCCTCGAGCGTAACATTGCGCGTGCGCATCGAGATCGTCCCCGCACCAGGCATCGCGTCTTTCGCGTTGACGACCATGTTCATGACGACCTGCTCGATCATGTTCAGGTCGACTTTCGCGCCCCAGAGATTTGGCTCCTGATCGACCTCGATCTTGATACGTGGGTCAATGGTTCGCCGAGTCAGCAAGTCGACGTCACTCAGCACCTTATTGCAGTCGCCAATGATCACCTTCAGGTGGGTGCGGCGCGAGAAACCGAGCAGCTGCTTGACCAGTTCCGCCGCCCGCTCGCCAGCGCCTTTCGCAACTTCCACCAACTCCTCCGGGGTCTCACCGTCGGGTCCCGTGCCGATCTGGGCGAGCGACAGGTTGCCTATGATACCGGTCAGCAAGTTGTTGAAGTCGTGAGCGACCCCACCAGCGAGGCGCCCGACCGCCTCCATCTTCTGCGCCTGCTGCAGACCTAGCTGGAGGCGATGCTGTTCTGATGTGTCGCGGAACATCCACAGGCGCGCGCACAGCACACCCTCGCGGTCGGAGACTGGGGCTGAGTAGATTGACAAGCTACGCGGCTCCGGCTCGACGAGGTTCCAGTCGGACTGGAGGTAGGCGTATGGATCTTGGATGAGCTGCTTCCACTCGCCGCGGAAGACCTCTGGAGTCTCGAAACATTGCGTGATCGAACACTCCAGATCGGCGATCGATCTGCCCGGCAGGGTCTCACTCTCCAGTCCGAAGAAGGCGCCGAAATGGCCATTCGCCGCAACGATGTAACCGTCGGGGTCGACCACTAGCACGGCCTCCTGGGTGGCCTCGTACGAGGCGAGCAACATGGCCGAAGTCTTCTTCAGACGCATCTCAGAATCGCGCAGCTTGCGGGTGCGCCGCTCGACCAGCGAGGACAGCTTGTTACGGTGTTCACGCACCTCATCGATCATCATATTGAAGGACAAGGAGAGGCGCCGGATCTCGGTTGATCCCCGCTCCTCCGGTAGCCTGGCCATGAGATTCCCTCCGGCAACTTGCTCGGCAGCATCCGAAGCCAAGATCAACGGCGACGCAAAGCCATGAGCCAACCAAACACCGACCGCCATCGCGACAAAGACGGTGAAACAGCCAATCAGAAGCTGTAGGAGCTGGCTGTGCCGGATCGCAGCATTCACCTCCTCACGAGGGAGGAGCGAGACCAAGGTCCATTCGTCACCGACATGCGTGTTCTTAATCGACTTGGCCCAATAAATAAAGCGGGTTCCTTCCGCATCGACATAGTCCGAACGACGATTTGCCTGCCAGTCGTCAGGCTGCCGCGCTCCGTCAAAAAACGAAAGAATTTTTGTTTTGTCGGGGTGGTAGAGAATGTTACCGCGGGAGTCGAGCAGGACGATCATTCCCGCCTCCCCGAGTTTCGCGCCCTCAATGCGGCTCCAAACACTCTCGAATGGCACGCGCGCCTTAAGGACATGGGGCTGATCCCAAGGTTCGATATGGACTGGAATGTACACCTTGATCTGCAAACCTGAAACCCCATTGACCCGGTGCGGGCGGGAGGTAACAATCTTTCCTGAATCGCGAGCAAGCTCGAACCAAGTAGTCGTCTCGTTGGGCTCCGGATGGCTCTCTCGCGGGGTCGTCGTCTCGGTCATCAACCCGGACGGTGAGTAGATCGTGATGTCGCTGAAGCGTTTGAAAGCACTAACCATGGAGATCATCACATCGACACGTTCCTTCTCTGTCGAAAACCGATTCTGGAGAACCGGATGGTTCCGCAGCAGTTCGAGATTATTGTCAGTCGCCTCCATACTCGACTCTACCTGCCGCGCGACCTCAGCACCCACTCCTTGCAATTTTGCATATTCCGAATCCTCCAGCGCCTCGCCCGTGATGCGATTCGTCACCCAAAGCAACACCACCGACGGGATGAGACATGCCGCGATCAGGACAAATAGTACTTTGTAACGGATGGAATTCACAGAATTGGGAGGGGTAAGACCTAGAGTGGTCACTGCCGGGGCGGAAGAACCCAGCGGACACCGGCTCGTTCGTGACCGGGCAATTTATTCTGGCTCGTCCGAGCCCACGCGGGCGGTATTGATCCTAGACTGACGCTGAAGCTGGATTTTGTGCCAGGCACGGTTTTGCAGCTCAGCGAGCTCCGCCCCCTCCTTGGCGTAGTAGCGGCACTTCTCACGTACCTCAGCACTCGGATAGATCGATTTGTCCTCGAGGATTTCGGTACTAATATATGGGAGGGCGGCCTTGTTTGGGCTTGCGTAGTAGGTGTAGTTCGTATTTGCAGCTGCAACCTTCGCTTCCAACATAAAATTCACCAGCTTGTGGGCGGAGAGAGAATGATTGGAATCCCGGGCGATTGCAAATGAGTCGATCCAGAGAGGTGCTCCCTCGCTTGGGATAAAGAAGCTCACGTTCTCGTTCTCCGCGGCTACCATCGCGGCATCACCGCTGTAACACATCGCAGCCCAAACTTCCCCGGAATCGAGGCCTTTGCGAACGTCCGCGTCAGAACCGAACTGCGCGTCGAGATCGTTGACGAGGGAGATGATCTTCGCGCTGGCATCAGCAAAGTGCGCTGGCTCGATCGAATCGATAGGGTGACCCGCGACAAACTTGGCCAACGAAAGGAGTTCGAAGCGCTCATCGATCACCATCGCCTTGCCCTTCAATTCAGGGTTCCAGAGGAGATCCCAGCTTTCCTGAGGATCCGAAATTTTGTCTGAACGATAGGCAACCAAGGTCGTTCCCCACATGTAAGGGACTGAGAATTCGTTGCCCGGGTCGAAAGACAGGTTTAAGTGCTCTGCCGCAATATTGGCAAGGTTGGGAACCAGCTTCTTGTCCAGCGGACGGATCAGTCTCAATTCCGCAACTGAACTTATAATCGAATCATCTGCCACGATCACATCAAATTGCCCCGGTTCGGAGCGGAGCTTCGCGATCATCTCGTCCGTGTCTTCGAAGACGTCGTAATCAATCTTAATGCCGGTCTGCTCTTCGAACTGAGCAAAGACTTCCTCGTCGAAATACTCGCTCCATGAGTAGATACGAAGGACATCAGGAGCCGCAGCTTCGGTCGGCTGCAGTGAGGCCTGATCCTTGCTGCATGACACAGATCCGAGAATGAATCCGAAAAGTAAGAGGGCACCGATAGTCTGTTTTATTGTCTTCATAGTGGGGATTTAAATTCAAGTTTTCTAAGATAGCGGCATTACATACATGGTAATTATGATAAGTATAATACACTCTGTGAAACACTCAACATGTTTTTATTATTTATGCTAATTATACTGAGTTTACCCACATCTTTCAGCTCCCCCCCCCTCTTGAGGGACATCGTGTCGACATCGAAGGCTCGCGGATCGCTGAGCCTTGTAGACTTCGCAAGAGTACGACAAGTTCCAGCCCCTGAGACGACAGCCGACAGACCCAGAAGCGCTCCCGCCCTCCTCCGTTAGGGGACTTCTCGTCCGTGCACTTCCGATCATTGTAACCCACTACCTCACTGCCGTTCTTCAGTTCACGGACGCGGCAATGATCTCGACAATCGGATCAGCTCCTCTCGCAGCACTCGGCCCAGCCGCATTCTTGCTAGCGGTCCCAGTTTGCTTCGGAATCGGTCTGGTAACTTCAGTCAATACCTTTGTGGCGCAGTCGCATGGCCGAGACTCCCGAATCCATGCCCGCTGCACGAGATTCGGAGTGCAGGGGATTTGGCTAGGCGTCATTTTCGGGAGCCTCGCGCTTTTACTTTGGCCGACGGCCAGAATCATATTCGCGAGCTTTCGATACAGCCCGGAGCTGGCTGCCGGCGCGAGCGCCTATTTCGAGATCTCGCTCTTTGCTGTGTCATTCCAAATCGCGACGGTGGCACTAGGGGGCTATTTCATCGGGGTGCGCAAAGCAGGTATCGTTCTGCAGGGAGCAGCCATTGGAACAGGAGCCAACATAGCCCTCAATTACTGGTTCATCTTCGGTGGGCTCGGAGTTCCGGCATTGGGCCTGAAAGGGGCTGCCCTAGGTACTGTATGCGCCTCAGCTATCCACTTTTTCTACGCACTTGCACGCTTTCTGACCGGACTCAGCAAAAAAGACAAGAGCAGAGTCGATTGGCAACCGAGCCGACGGACACTCACCCGCTTAGCAAAAATGGGAGCGCCCCTGGGTGTCCACACCGGAGTAGACATTCTGTCTTGGGGACTAGTCATTTTTCTCATCGGAGTCTTCGGGGAAGCAGACCTCGCCGCGGCTACCGTCGTCGTTCGATGTATCCACCTCTCCTTCTTGCCCGCAGACGGATTGGGCGTGGCTCTAAGTAATGCGATATCTCAGGCTGTCGGCCAAGGACAAGTGGCTCTCGCCGAAGCGTATACATCGATTGCTTTCAAAATAATTTCGATCTACATGAGCACGCTCGGAGTGCTTATGTTTGCTTTTCGCCATCAGATACTCGAGGCGTTCAGCGATGACCCCACCGTGATAGCAATCGGATCAAGCGCCATGATCTTCGCCTGTGCTGCCCAGTTTTTCGACGCGATGGGGATCACCTACTACTGCGCTCTCCTCGGAACTGGCGACAACGCGTGGCCAATGAAAATCACGCTCAGCACTACTTTTATTATACTAGGACTCGGTGGTCTCGCAATGGTGAACTGGGTGCCACAGGTAGGATCGCTCGGGATCTGGTTTCTCGATGCCATCTACGTGACGATCCTCGGGCTAACTTTCCGGTTGCGCTGGCGCAGCGGACACTGGCAGAAAATCGATATTTTCGAGGATTGAGACATAATCAGTAAAAATCCAAGCTGTAAATGAAGGTGAAACCTGTCAAAATCATCCAGCGGATTAGAGAAAATTGATATTTTTCTTTAGCCGTTCAATCACACCCCATAAGCTCTCTTACTCATCTGAGATCAGCTAAAAAGATTATAAAATAAACAACTTGCGATTGCTCACAGAGTTGATATGTTTAGAATTTATATTTATTAGACAATGTTAATTGCTTCATCCCCAAGCTGGAGTGCGATTGATTCCCAAACTTTATATCGAACGGCAGAGTGGAGTAAGGGCTATTTTGGTATAAATGAAGGTGGTCAAGTCTGCCTCTACCCTCAACAACTTAGTGCCAGAACGTCCTCGGCAATTCCTCTAGCCACAATGGTGGAGGAGATTGTTCGAACGAAGAATTTAAAGCCTCCCTTTATTCTTAGGTTTCCCCAAATTCTTGATTCTCGGGTCGAGCGCTTGCATGAGGCTTTCGGGGATGCGATCAGCAAGGCTGGCTACACTTCACGCTACCACGGATTGTTTCCGATCAAGGTGAATCAGGATCGCGAAATCGTCGAACAGATCGCCGAAATTGGACAGCGCCTCGATCACGGTCTTGAGGTTGGTAGCAAAAGCGAATTGATCGCGGCAATGGGTACGATCAAGAACAAAGATTCGATGATCGTCGTTAACGGCTACAAAGATACAGGGTTCATCGACCTCGCCCTGATTGCTCGTAAGATTGGCATCCGAGTCGTTATCGTCATGGAAACCCCAGACGAACTTGATTTGATCGTCGAAAGAGCCACCCGCATGGGAGTTGTCCCGACACTCGGAATTCGCCTGCGACTCGCTTGCCGCCCCGGTGGCCGCTGGTGCAAGACCAACGAAATCTTCGGGCTGACATCAGCCGAGGTGATCTCGGTGGTCGATCAGCTTAGGAGCGGCGGCCGGCTCGGCTGGTTGAAGATGATCCATTTTCACCAGGGATCCCAGCTTGGAAAACTGGACAGCATTCGCAAGGGTGCAAGGGAGGGAGCCCGGGTCTACGCTGCGATTTATCGAGAGGGCGCGAAGTTGGAGATGCTGAATGTTGGCGGGGGCTTGGCCCTCAATTACGACGGTTCGAAAAACGATCCAAATGCGGGTAAGGACTACGATCTCCCCAACTATGCGAGCGCCATTGTCGAAACCGTGCGTGACGTCCTCGATGCCGACGACGTCCCCCACCCGGTTCTCCTGAGTGAATCGGGCCGGGCTGTGTGCGCCCACCAATCTGTGTTTGTGTTGAATATTCACAGCGTCTCTTCCTACCTCCCCACTTCTAGTAAACCAGCCGATCGTTCGACCCTTCCCGCGATGCTCAAATCGATCATCGACGAGATCGAATCCGCGAATCGACGAATATTTTTGGAGCAGCGATCAACTTGGGCGGAGCAGATCGACGCCCTTTTCTTTGCGGGACAGATTGACCTCCGCCAGCGGGCCACGGCCGAATCTGAACTACGGCTAGCAGCCGTCAGCCTCGCCCACTCGGGTGAGGAGATCAGCCAGTTGGAGATTCATGACATCGCCTATGCCAACTTCAGCGTCTTTCAGTCACTTCCGGACCACTGGGGTATCCGACAGAAGTTTCCGGTGATGCCGCTACAGAAATTAGACCGTCGACCCAAGCGCCTCACGAATATCTCCGATCTGACCTGTGACTGCGACGGGAGGCTTGAGTCCCCAACCGCTGACTCGAAGGAAAACGCCTTCATCCCGATTCATTCCGTTTCTCCGACGGAGGATTACTATTTAGGCGTATTCCTAACCGGCGCTTACCAAGAATCGCTCGGCGGCAGCCACAATTTGTTCGGTCGGACACACTCGATCACAATCAAACTGGAAGGTGACCAATTCGTGATCGGCCACTGTCGTAATGGCCAGAGCAGCAGCGATATCCTCTCACTTTTCAACTACGAACCTGACTCCCTAGCCAAGCAGATAATTACTCTGGTTTCCGAAGCCAACAGCGACGGAAAGATAACCGGCGAGGAGGGAGCAGCCTTCATCAACACCTTTCGGGCAGGGCTCAAATCGGGCTCCTATCTAACCAGTGAGGAGAGCTAGCGATCATTATGAGCGGGACGATTTCGAAATTCATTGACGAACACTTCCGCCATTTCAATGCACGGGCACTCAAATCGGCAGCCGACGGGTACACCGCCCATCTTGATTCCGGCGGGAAGATGTTCTTCACGATGGCGGGCGCGATGAGCACCGCCGAACTCGGTCGATCCCTCGCGGAAATGATTCGGCAGGACAAGGTTCACGCGATCAGCTGTACCGGCGCGAACCTAGAGGAAGACTTATTTAATCTGGTCGCCCACAAGCACTACGAGTCGGTCGAAAACTACCGATATTTGACAGCGGATGATGAGGTGGCATTGCTCGGCAAACACCTCAACCGTGTCACCGACACCTGCATCCCTGAAGAAGAGGCGATCCGAAGAATCGAGGGCGCCCTCCTCCCCATCCTCCGCGCGGCCGACTCGGCAGGCGAAAAATTTTTCCCTCACGAGTTCCTCTACCAACTGCTCCGCACTGGCGAACTCGAACAATACTATCAGATTCCGGTCGAGAACAGTTGGATGATCGCCGCCTGCGAGAAAAACCTCCCCATATTTGTCCCCGGTTGGGAAGACAGCACGCTTGGCAATATTTTCACCGGCATGTGCATGAAAGGCGAAATCAAAGAAGTGGGGACGATAAAGACGGGCATCCATTACATGATCGAGCTCGCGGAATGGTATAGCAAATCTAGTGGCGATTCGATTGGCTTCTTTCAGATCGGCGGCGGAATTGCGGGGGATTTCCCGATCTGCGTCGTTCCGATGCTGCGCCAAGATCTTGGAAAAAAGGACACGCCGCTCTGGGGATATTTCTGCCAGATCAGCGACTCAACTACCAGCTACGGATCCTACTCGGGTGCGGAACCGAACGAAAAAATCACCTGGGAGAAGCTGGCAGCTGACACGCCCTCCCACGTCATCGAATCCGATGCCACGATTGTGGCACCGCTAGTCTTCGCCAAAGTCCTCGGCTGGTAGCGCCGGAACCGGACAGGTTAGGCAGTGGATTGCCCCGAGCCCCCAGATGATCTCGCGACAGTTGATCGGGACGATGCGGTGTTCGGGGAAAAGGATCGCGAACTGCTCAATTGCAGCCCTGTCGGTCTCCATGCCAAAGACTGGTAGGAGCACAACTCTATTGGCAATGTAGAAATTTGCATATGAAGCAGGGACGGTATCACCATACATCTCAAAAGTCTCAGGCGGAGCGATCGCGAGGATTTCAACATCCGGAATCCGCGCCTGGATTGCATCCGCCACGCTGGCGAAGCTGTTCTCGCTCTCGTCCAAGCAGATCACGACTCTCCGCTCGCTAACGAAACGCGCGTAGGTGTCCACGTGCCCATCGGTGTCATCCCCCGGCACCTGCGCGTCCAACCAGATTGGAATCTCAATCCCGAGATGTTCCTTCAGAAGCTTTTCCGCAAGGACTTGGTCAAGATGCGGATTTCTATTTGGATCGAGCAGCGCGGATCGGGATACGAGGGCGGCACCTGCACCATTCGAATCGATCATCCCACCTTCCAATACATACGGGATCCTGATCGATGGAATGCCAAGTTCCATAGCGATTTTCTCAGACGCCGCAGCATCATCATCGAACGGCTCATACTTCCCTCCCCACGCCGCAAATTTCCAGCAAGTCGCTACCATCCCCGGACTCCCATGATCCTTACCGATAAAAATTGGACCGTGATCTCGACACCAAGGCTCGTTGGTGGGAATCCGAACGACGGTCACTCTGCTTAGCGCAGATGATCCGATCGCCTTGAAGACTTGAGCCTCTTCGGACTCGTCGCGGACGTTGATAAAAACTTGTTCTGAGCCGGACAGTTCCATGACGATTTCAGCCATGGCGGGAAGAACTCTCTGCAAGGTCTCGCCCGGGAATGTGCACCCATCAGAGTGCGGCCAAGATAGCCAAGTAGCCTGATGCCGTTCCCACTCTGCAGGCAGTCTGTGGCTTGGTTCTACCGAACTCATTTAGCTAGAAAAAATCCGCAGGCTCACGGCAACTATTCATATTTATTGTAATTTCCATAATTTAAGGTAATTTCATTGATTATTTAGCAGTGCCAGATGAAAATCTACAGCTTGAGCGTGCTAGGGCTTCTCAGTTTGAGAAGCTCTATCTTGGTGCCGCGGCTCTGTTGTTGAGCGCAATCGTCGCCTATTTTATCGGGATCGCAACGGCGGGTCAGACCGGACAGACACAGCTAGCGAAGGCCGAAGCGCCGCAAGCCGACATTCCCCTAGTAGGTCAAGTTTACACGATCGGCCTTTGGGTCATCGTTCCGGCATTTCTGGTATATAGGCTCTGCCGAAAGACACCACGCCGCGGACAAATTTTAGTCGCCGGCGAAGATCTGCCCCCCATTGTCTTTGCTAAAAGATCGAAGCCCCCCACAGCACCGAAGCCCGAAAAAATCACCCGCCCACGCTAGGTGGGAGGAACGTTGCCATTGTCGTCGATAAATCGCTCGGATATCTGATCGTAGCTATCGATGCGACGATCTCTCAGGAGCGGCCAGTGGTTTCTGCGTTCGCGAATTTCATTGCGATCGATTTCGACTAACAGAACGTCCTCGTCATCGGCAGACAGTTGACCCAGCATCCTACCGTCTGGAGCCGATAAGAAACTCTGCCCCCAAAAATCGATCCCTGCGCCTGGTGCCGCTTCATGCCCAGTCCGGTTCGCGACCGCTACGAAACATCCATTTGAAACTCCATGGGCACGTTGGCAGATTTCCCAAGCCTGCGTTTCTTGTTCTGATCTCTCCCCTGGGATCCAACCGATCGCGGTCGGATAAAAAAGTATCTCAGCCCCATGCAAAGCGGTGAGCCGTGCAGCCTCGGGAAACCACTGATCCCAGCAGATACACACACCGATCCGCCCAGCAGCCGTGTCCCATGCCCTAAAACCCAAGTCTCCCGGAGCGAAGTAGTACTTCTCGTAGAATCCGGGATCATCAGGGATGTGCATCTTGCGATATTGCCCGAGAATCGTCCCGTCGGCATCAATGATCGCGGCAGAGTTGTGGTAGACGCCTTCCGCCCGCTTCTCAAAATAGGGTACGATCAGAACCACTCCGGCTTTCGCGGCTGCCGCAGCCATCCGCTGGCAAAGCGGGCCACCAAACGGTTCGGCCAAGTCGAACCGGTCAGGGTTCTCTTCCTGACAGAAATACACAGTCGAGAACAATTCTTGAAGACAGACAAGAGTCGCACCGCCTTGGGCAGCCTTTTCAATCATCCGTTCGGCTTCAAGGACATTGCCCTCCGGACTCTGCCTCGACCGAGTCTGGACTAAACCAATGACTGTCTTTGTAGGATTCGGGCTCATTTAAGGGGAATTGGAGTCTCACGTACCTCGAGCTTCCAAGCGAACTAAATATCATCTTCCAGGATCCGATCCGCGGCATCCGCCTCCATGCGCATCGCGCCGTGCCTGTTTGGAAAACAGAAGCCCCCCCTGCGCCCGGTCGACAGGAGGTTGGGGAAGCCCTTCAAGTAATTGAGGATCGTCTCGTGGTGCGGCTCGTACTCAATTCCAGAAACCGGGTAACCATATTCATTGCGCAAGACGTGCAGCTCCACCACATCCTCGCGAGCGCAGATCGACTCCGCCTCGAGGTCCGCGATGACCTGCTCGCGCACCGACTCCGCACCTTTCCACTTCGCGTCCCCTTTCACACAGGTCATCTCGACAATTAAGAATCACCCATATTCCTCGGCAGCACGGTGCAACAGTGAGCCGAGCGCGAGATCGACCTCGGCGTTCATCAAGACAACATGCAGCCCCCGCTCGATCGCGGCAAAGCAGCAACGCGCGACGGATTCGACTGTGTTCGATGATTCGACCAGGACATCGATTGCCAACTGGTTGTCCCCACGGAGTACGGCCAAGGAATCCGAAGTGATGAAAATTTCATTCCCGCGGAGCGGCTCCGACTCCGACTCCGCATTTAGATCCTCGATCTGCCGGGCGGTATGACCTGACATATTAGCCGCGGAATGAGCGGCCTCCAGATTGATATCTCTGATAAGAACCAGCTGCATCCCCAGGATCCGGTTCACTTGCCAAGTGATCCCGGCCCCATGGAGCCAGCACCGATAAGACGACCCTGATCGGGGTGCCCTCAGCATCGCTGCGCGGCAGCTCTTTCAGCATGGCGTTCTATTCGGCAGCGATGAAGGTGAACATCCGCCAGAAGACGTCTTTAGAGCTTGGTGTAGCAGACCGACTCACATGGCGGATCCCAGTAGCCCTTGAGTTCGTCGTCCAGCTTGGTGATGCTGAACGAAATCCCAGACATCTCCTGGCAGGTCACCAGAGGTCCGATGATCGTGTCGTAAACCTTGATGCCCTTCTCGTTGAGAATCTGCTTCGCCTTGCGCAGCGCGATGAGCAGTTCCATCATCGTCGTCGAGCCGAGGCTGTTCACAAAAAACAGGATCTCGTCGCCCTCCTTGAGCGCCTCGACATCTTCGTCGGCTTCGAAATCTTCAAAGATCAAATCGAGCATCTGCGGTGTCAGGTCATCGGACGTCGTCATTTCGATCTCCTTCACCCCGGGTTCACCGTGAATCCCCATGCCGAGGCCGATCAGCCCCTCCCCGATTTCGAAGGTTGGTTTTCCTGTAGCGGGAATCGAGCCAGGCGACATCGAGACACCGACTGAGCGAGTCATCAGCACCGATTTCTTCGCTGCCGCCTCGAGTTCGTCGAGCGAAGTCAGCACCTGCGAAGCCGCACCGACCATCTTGACGATTGGCACCAGACCTGCAACCCCACGACGCTTCTCTTTGTCGGAGACAGGAGCCGAGCAGACGTCGTCCCAGATGAGCACGGTGCGCACCTCAATGTCCTCGTCCTCAGCGAGTTCGGCGCCGATATCGAAATTCATCACATCACCAGCATAGTTCCCGTAGAGGTAGAGCACGCCATTGCCACGATTCACGGCTTGTGTCGCCTCGAGCACGATGTTCGGCGGTGGTGCAGCGAAAATGTCCCCGCACGCAGCGCCATCAGCTAGGTTAGTACCGACGAGACCATGGTAGATCGGCTCGTGCCCAGCGCCGCCGCCAATCAGCAGGGCTACTTTATTGTCAGGAATGTCCTTCAGGACGATTGAGCGGGTCCCGACTTTCACACATTGGCCATCGTAGGCTTCGACAAGCCCCTCGAGGAGTTCGTCGGCGACGGCTAGCGGGTCGTTGATCAGTTTTTTCATCGGAGTCAGTTGGATTTCGGGTGGTTGTCCGCCTGTAGGCGGCTGCCTGTAAAAGACGGAAGACCCTAGCACTTGTCAATCACAAACCCCCGCCCATAGCGGCTTGACCGACCGGGTCTCCACCCCCAATATGCCGCAGATAGATCCTCCTTGAATGGCAAGCTCGGTGACCCAAACTCCAACCGCAACCTCTGATGACCGCCGAACCAAGCTGTTCCTGGCGACGTTCCGCTCGATGGTCTACGCACGCGCATTCGAAGACAAGCTTGCGAGCCTCTACCGTGCGGGGAAAATTGTCGGCGGCGTCTACCTCGGTCGCGGCCAAGAGGCTTATTCCGCAGCACTCGCCCACCAGCTCCGCCCCGGCAAAGACGTCTACGCCCCGCTGATCCGCGATCAGGCTGGTCGCTTCGCCATCGGCGAACCACTCTTGGACGCCGCGCGCACCTTCCTCGGCTCGGCTTCCGGTCCAATGCGCGGTCGGGACGGCAATATCCACCGCGGTTATCCCCAGAAGGGCACACTGGCGATGATCAGCCACCTCGGCGCGATGCTATCGGTCGTCAACGGTACTCTCCTCGCCCGCCGCATCCGTGGTGAACTCGGCGACAGTGTTGGCGCCACCTGCATCGGCGACGGCGGCACCTCGACCGGCGCCCTTCACGAGGCGCTCAACGCGGCTGCCGTCGATCGACTGCCTGTGATCATCGCGGTCGCCAACAACCAATTTGCCTACAGCACACCCAACAACCAGCAGTTCGCCTGCAAGAATCTGGTCGACCGCGCCATCGGCTACGGGATCGAGGGCCACAGCTTGGACGCGACGGATCTGGGCGCGTGCATCGATGTTTTCGACCACGCAGTCAGCCGGGCACGAGCCGGGCACGGGCCACAGCTGGTCGTCGGTTCACTGCTCCGCCTAGTCGGACACGGCGAGCACGACGACGCCCCCTACATCACCGAGGAGCACCGCAACGCCCCCGGCGCGCGCGATTGCATATCGCTCGCCCGCCAACAGATCATCGAAAACGGCTGGATGGCCGAAGCCGAACTCACCGCACTAGAATCGACTGCCCTGCGCGACGTCGATTCGGCGACCGCCACCGCCCAGCAGGAGGCCGCACCTGATCCCAACCGGGAAACGTGGGCGGCCCTGAGCACCACCCACCTGCTCGAAGGCAACTCCCAATCGTGAGTATCACCTACCTCGAAGCGATCCGCGCGGCGCAGGCGAAAGCGCTCGCAGATGATCCCAACGTTTTCATCTACGGCCAGGACATCGCCGAATTCGGAGGTGCGTTCAAAGCGACCAAGAACCTCAGCGAACAATTCCCCGGTCGGGTGCTCAACGCTCCGATCAGTGAGGATGCGATGATCGGTACGGCCATCGGTGCCGCGATCGAAGGCATGCGCCCGATCGTTGAGATGCAGTTCGCAGATTTCTCTTCGGTCGGGCTAAACCAGATCATCAATCACGCCGCCACTCTCTACTGGCGCACCGAGATGCCCTGCCCCATCACCGTCAGGCTGCCTTCAGGGGGAACGCCAGGCAGCGGCCCGTTCCATAGCCAGAGCATGGAGGCACTCTACTCGCACTACCCCGGCCTGGTAGTCGTCGCGCCTGCGACCGTCGAGGACGCCTACAGCATGCTGCTCGAAGCCATCGCGATCGACGACCCTGTTATTTTCTGCGAGCACAAGTACCTCTACTACCACCTCAAGGCGGAACAGCTCCCAGAGGAGAGCCTCCCGATCGGCAAAGCGCGCGTCGCGCGTGCAGGCAAACACGCCACCGTCGTCACCTACAGCGCGATGGTTCACGAGGCGCTGCTCGCCGCAGACCAGTTGCTCGAGGATGGCTATCAGATCGAGGTCATCGACCTGCGCTCGGTCAAGCCGATCGACACCGACACGATCCTCGCCTCCGTCGCCCGCACCGGACGCCTGCTAGCCCTCGGTGAAGCATTCCCCTGGGGCGGTGTCACCGCAGAGGTCGTCAGCCGCGTCGCCAGCGAAGGATTCCACCTCCTCGATGCGCCCCCACACCGGCTCAACGCGAAGGACACACCCATCCCCTACCACCCCGATCTCTGGTCGACCCACCGGCCGACCGCCAGCAGCATCGCCTCAGCATTGCGGGATCTACTCCGACTCTAACAAGAAACTAAAACCATGCCGCGCGTCCCCATTCTCATGCCCCAGCTTGGCGAGTCCATCGCCGAGGCTACGATCGTCCGGATCGACATCTCGCCGGGCGACGATGTGTCCTCCGACGATGAGATCATGGAGGTCGAGACCCAGAAAGCGTCGATGGAGATCACCACCTCGTTCAATGGCAAAGTCGCGGAGATCACCGCGACCGTCGGCGAGAGCTACCCGGTCGGCGCGACCTTGGGCGTCCTTGAGGTCAGTGATGAAGAAGCCACCCGCGTCGGCCTCGGCAGCGAGACACCAAGTCCCGAAGAGAACCAGCCGTCACCAGCCGCGATTCCCTCAGAACCGCTATCGGAGCGCCCCCGGGTCGCGCCGACCGTCAGCAGCCTGCCGGTCCCAGCCGGTGCCCGTGGCGCCACCTACCTCTCACCGCGGATGCGCGCGCGCATGGATGAACTCGACATCAACGCCTCCGACCTGGCCGGCATTCCGGGCAGCGGCGCGGCCGGTCGTGTCACGGTCGAGGATTTCGAAGACTTCATGGCGAAGATCGAGCAGAAAAAGATGACGCCCGCCTCGCCGATGCGCATCGCGGTTGCCGATTCGATGCGCCGCAGCTGGTCACGCCCGCTCGCGACGGTCGGCTCGCCGGTGCAGCTCGACAAGCTCCTAGCTCACCGCAAAACCGCGATCCCCAAACCCGGCCCGGCGCTTTACGTCGTCCGAGCCCTCGCTCTCGCACTAGCCGAGAACACCGCCCTCGCTGGCCGCCTCATCGGCAGCCGGATTGTCCACCCAGACAGCATCGACATCGGCTTCGCGGTCGAGGCCGGCGACGGCGTGCTCGTCCCAGTCATCCGCGACGCCGACAAGAAAAACCTCTCAGCCCTCGTCTCCGCCTACAACGACCTGGTCGAACTCGCACGCGCACGACGCCTCCCCAAGGAAGCCGCCCAACCAGGAATCGCCACAGTTTCGAACTTCGGCACTTTCGGCATCGCCTGGGCAACCCCCATCCCGCTTCCCGAGCAGAACCTGATTCTTGGGCTCGGAGCTGGCCGCAAACAACCGTGCTGGGACGAGGAGACGCAATCGTGGATCCCGGTTATGGAGGCGGAAATCACCCTCGGCTTCGACCACCGGATCTTGGACGGTGGCGCGGCCGGCCGCCTCCTAGCACGCATCGCCAAGCTCTTACAGTCCCCAGAAACGCTTTAGCCCCGATCATTCTCAAACTTGCGAAACCTCGCAAACCGTTGACTTTGCCGGGAACGATCGCATAATAGCCATCTTGGAAACCGGCGTCGAAACAGCGCCACAACCGCCCGCAAACACCCTATGAAATACCGGATCCCCGCGACTGCAGCTCTAGCCTTCGGCCTTCTCACCCTCCC
>JBLHKE010000075.1:0-16759 GCA_047619485.1 Verrucomicrobiales bacterium
GAGATCGGTAGCGAGGACAAGGTCGATGCCTACGTCGCCGGCAAGCTCGAGCGCAAGGAGAAGATCATGGGCATCGGCCACCGCGTCTACAAGACGCTCGACCCGCGCGCGCCACACCTGCAGAAGATGGCGATCAAGCTCACTGAGAAACTCGGCGAGCCGAAGTGGATCAACATGTCCGAGCGTATCGCGACGATCATGCGCGAGAAGAAGGGGCTCAACGCCAACGTCGATTTCTACAGTGCGAGCGTCTACTACAGCCTCGGCATCCCGACCGATCTGTTCACTCCGATCTTCGCGATCAGCCGTGCGGCTGGTTGGACGGCGCAAGTGTTGGAGCAGCTGGATGACAGCCGTCTCTACCGCCCGCTGACTAAATACACCGGTCATGAAGCTGGCTCGCTGGCGCCGATCAGGCCGATCGGCGAGCGCTAGCGGCAATTTGGAGAAACGGTTGCGGCTGGAATATCAGATTTCCCAAGCCGACTTCATGGCGGCCTACGAGGCCCACTGGCGTTCGCTTCACCTGGGCACTGGACGCGCGTTGATCGAGGGCTCGCTCGCAATTTTGGCGGGGATCGCGTTTGTGTGTTTCGGCCACTGGTTCGGCTACGTGATCGTGGCGTTGGGATTGATGTTTTTGGCGTTCATCTTGCTGCGCCGATTTTTGCACCGGCGTGCGTTCGCAGAGAATCCGAAATTTGCCGGGCCGATCGTAGCGACTTTTGAGGAGGAAGGCATCCGCTCGAGCTCGGCGCTGGGTGAATCGACCTTGGAGTGGTCGATCTATAATCATGTGGTGTTCGAGACCGATGACTACTTCCTGCCAATGATCTCGAAACGATCATTCTCAATCATCCCAAAGCGCGCGTTTGGGTGTGACGACGAAGTGGCTGCTTTCCGCCAGTTGCTGACTGAAAAGTTGGGCGAGGTGCGTTTGATCTGAGGCGGTTCGCTAGACTGGCAACTTCCAATCGACCTCGACCTGCTGCTCATTGCCGAAGCGGTCGAAGTATTTCACGAAGCCATTGCGTGCGCCGTACTCATGAACGAGTTTGGTGATCTTGACGTCATAACAGCAGTATTCTGCGACCGCGATGAACTTGCCCTCGCGCCACCACTTGATCGCGTCGAGTCCCTGAGCGGTCTTGCCAGTCCCCAGACTAGCAGAGGCTACAGCCTCGAGTTTCGGGCGGTGGCCGCAGACTTTCTCGAGGTCGACCATGAGGTCACAACTGATGCATTGGTCGACGAGTGAGAAGGCGTGGTAGCCCTCGAGGACGGCGTAGTCGAAATTGATGTGGTTGTAGCCGAGGACGAGGTCGGCGCGGGTCAGCTGGGTGATGAGATCGCCGACGCGTTCCTCGCTGTAGATGATGTATTTCCCGGTAGCGCTCGAGTAGGTGACGCCGACCGACATGTGCATGTCGCCCTTGTTGCTCCACCCGCCGACGTCGGCGGCGGTGCGCTGCGTCTCGAGGTCGAAGTAGACGTAGTCCTGCGAAGTGGTGGCCGGGGATTCGGCCGTTTCAGGTGATTGGGGGTCGAGAGGAGGCGCGTTCAAAGTAGGTACCGAGTCGGGATTCTAGTCGTGAGACTAAACCGGGTCGGGAGGGACTTGCCAACAAAGAAACACGATGTGGACGGTGCTCGGAGCCAAAAAACTACAATGTTGAAACTATACTAGTGGTTAGAATTTCGCTGTGGTTGTCGTCGCGCGCATTGGACTGATTGTAACGCGAGCAGAGATGGAAGCGCTAAGGCGTCGTCAGGGGGATCAACCCGACAGACTCTCAAGTGGGTCGCAATGGAAACGGACGATGATTAGGGAATAAGGAAACAGAAGGTTTCTCTGCAAGACATTGTGTCGAATCTAAGAAAACCGCGAATTGCGGGCGGCAACGGTTGGTGTTTTTTGTTCATTTTTATTTGAACTCTTTGTGTGGCCTGCCTATGGTCGGCGACGATGGTTCCCTCTGATCAAGTTTCAGCCGAAGTTTCCAGCCCAGAGCAGTGCGTAAGCGATGCTGCTGACTTGGGTCTGGGAGAGTTGGAGGTTCAGGTGATCGACCTGTTTGTCCGCGGTGTGCGCGTGCTGGGGTTGCCAAAATCGGTCGGCGAAATCTACGGGTTGCTGTTCGTGTCGCCTCGCCCGCTTGATTTGAACACCTTGGTCGGGCGCCTGAGCATGAGCAAAGGTTCGGCGAGTCAGGGTCTGAAGTTCTTGCGCAACCTCGGGGCGGTGCGGCCGGTGTATGTGGCGGGGGATCGTCGCGATCACTACGAGGCGCAGACAGAGTTGAAGGAGTTGGTCGCTGGTTTCATGAAAGGTGAGATCGAGCCGCACCTCGAGAGTGGGGCGCAGCGGCTGAAGGGGCTGCGGAGCCTGGTGGCTTCAGAGAAATCGGAGAATACAGAGTTTTATACTGCCCGGCTGAACAAGCTTGGGACATGGCAGGTGCGGGGTCGCGAGATCCTTGAACTGGCCAGTAAGCTGCTATCTTAATATTTTCAATATGAGCACCGTTTCCCATTCCACATCGATCGAGAGCCACCCTCTAAAGTGGTACTGCGTGCAGACCCGACCGAAATCAGAACATATCGCGGCTGCGGGCTTGGTGCGCTTTGAGGGGGTGGAAACCTACTGCCCGAGGATCCGATTTCAGAAGGTGACCCAGCGAGGCAAGGTTTGGTTTACCGAAGCGCTGTTCCCCAACTACATTTTCGTAAAATTCGAAGTGGAAACCTACCTGCGGGCTGTGCGCAGCAGTCAGGCGGTATTGCGCGTG
Organism: Verrucomicrobiales bacterium; assembly: GCA_047619485.1. Taxonomy (GTDB): domain Bacteria; phylum Verrucomicrobiota; class Verrucomicrobiia; order Verrucomicrobiales; family DEV007; genus JBLHKE01. Next base: position 2,790 of record JBLHKE010000075.1, read on the forward strand.
GTCGGTTTTGGCGATTTTCTAGGCGAGGTTCCGGATGCCGTGGTCGAGGGGATTCGGGCCGAGATGGGTGGCGAGTCGATTTATGAAGTGGCGATCCCACTGAGAGAGGGGGAGGAGGTCGAGGTGGCGCAGGGTCCGTTTGCTGGGATGAAGGGGATCGTGACCAAGCTGCTCAACGGCGATCAGCGGGTGCAAATACTGATGGAGATGCTGGGGCGTGAGCACCAGGTGGAGGTAAAAGCGACGAATTTGAAATCTCAGACCTTGGTGCGGGAAGTGCTTGCAGACCTCGACTGATCGACTAGGGGATCAGCCCTCCAGATTCGGCTGGAAATGACATAACTGATGGTTGCACAGACCATGCGGTGACCAAAGACGAGAGAATAGGATGCACTTTCCGATTCAAATCTGCCTGAAATCCGGTTTTGCCATACACCAATGGGGCAAACGACCGAGGGCGGTAGCGTGGAGAGCTTTTGGCGATTGTAAATTACGCAAACCTGTATAAATTTTAAATTTTTCTAGGCGGCGGGGTCATCTTTTGCGTGTTGGATTCGAGAATGAAGCGCGCACTAACCTTCCAGTTTAAAACGACTTCCCAAGTGAGGAAACATTTCCATCGATTCATCTTTTTTGCGCTTTCGTTTGCCGTGGTGTTTTCCACCTTTCTCGGTACGGCCGAAGCCGTGGTGATCGCTTCTGGAGACGGTAGCGGGAACACCTCTGCACCGGGCGATGATCCAGAATTTGCCAATGTGGGCGTGATGGGATCTGGTGGCGCCGTCTACCTGAGCAACCGTTGGATTTTGACCGTCGCTCACCTGTCTACGGGTGGTGGAGTGGCAGCTTTCGGTGGGACCAACTACAATTTTGTCAGCGCTACGAGCACGCGACTTTCGAACGCGCCAGGTTCAGGGCTGACGGGTTTGGTGGATCTCCGCATGATCCGCCTCGATGCGGATCCTGGTTTGCCGGCGGTGACGATCGCGAGCGCGGCGCCAACCGTGAGTGAAAACCTCGTGATGGTCGGCAGGGGGAACCTGCGCGACACGACTGGCACGGATTGGACGATCGATACCGCGCCGGATCCAGATGTCTGGACAGCGGGTGGCGCGGATACTTCTGGCTATTTTGCCAATGGTTCGCGGATGATCCGTTGGGGGGAGAATCAGGTGCTGGATTGTCGCTCCTGCTGCGGCGTTGCCGCTAGGACATTTTATGAGCTAGGATAGAGTTTGTTCGATTGTGAAAGTACCTCTGCTTGATGTAAATGCGCAAAACCTGCCACTGCAGGATCGCTTCGCGCAAAAATTCCGCGAGATCGTGAGTTCGGGGATTTTTATCCTCGGACCGGAGGTCGAGGCCTTCGAACGGGAGGTCGCTGCCGAGTGCGGCGCCGAGCACGGGATCGGGGTCAGCTCCGGGACCGACGCCCTCGTGGTGGCACTGATGACGGCTGGGGTCGGACCGGGAGACGAGGTGATCTGCCCGGCGTTTACGTTTTTCGCGACTGCGGGGAGTGTCGAGCGGCTGGGGGCGATGCCGGTGTTTGTCGACGTCTTACCGGACACCTTCAATATCGATGTGGTGAAGATGGAGGAGAAGATCACCGAGAGGACGGCGGCGATCATACCGGTGCACCTCTTCGGACAATCTGCCGACATGGCGGCGGTGATGGAAGTCGCCTCACGCCACAACCTGACGGTGATCGAAGACGTCGCGCAGGCGATCGGTGCCAAGTGCGGGGAGCGCGGCTGCGGTTCGATAGGGGATTTTGGTACTTTCAGCTTCTACCCGACAAAGAACCTGGGTGGGGTTGGCGAAGGGGGGATGGTGACAACCAATGACGAGGGGTTGGCGGCACGTGCACGGGCGATCCGTAACCATGGGATGGTCGAGCGTTACCGCCACGATATGATCGGCGGAAACTTCCGGTTGGATGCGATCCAGGCGGGGATGTTGCGAATCAAACTCGAGCAGCTCGAGGGATATGCCGGCGCGCGCCGGGCGAATGCGGCTCGCTACCAGAAGCAGTTTGCGGACATCAGCGAACTGACCCTGCCGCAGGAGGGCGAGGGATTATTCCACACGTGGAACCAGTTCACGGTGCGGGTGGCTGGCGGGAAGAGGGATGAGTTGCGTGCCACACTCGCGGCGGCGGACATCGGCAGCGAGATCTACTACCCGATCACGCTCGATCAGCAGCCATGTTTCAAGGATTTGCCTCCACATGCGCTAGGAGGTATCGAGGTGGCTCACCAGCTTGCCCGCGAATGCCTGAGCCTGCCTGTCTACCCGGAGCTGGCGGTGGTTCAACAGGATGCCGTGATCGCAGCCGTGCGCGGATTTTTCCACTCCTGAGCACTCGATTTTTACATTATGAAGAAAGCACTCATCACCGGTATCACCGGCCAAGACGGTTCATATCTGGCAGAACTCCTGCTGGAGAAGGGTTACCAGGTTCACGGCATCAAGCGCCGTGCCTCCTCGCTCAACACCGCGCGGATCGATCATATCTACCAGGATCCGCACATCGAGAACTCGCGTTTTCATCTGCACTATGGTGATCTGACCGACACATCAAACCTCACCCGGTTACTGGGCGAGATTGAGCCGGACGAAGTCTACAACCTCGGGGCGCAATCGCACGTTGCGGTTTCATTCGAGACCCCAGAGTACACTGCTGACGTGGATGCCATTGGCGCCCTGCGTTTGTTGGAAGCAATCCGTTTCCTCGGATTTGAAAAGAAGACCCGGTTCTACCAGGCGTCGACCTCAGAGCTCTACGGTCTTGTTCAGGAGATTCCCCAGACCGAGACTACGCCATTCCACCCGCGTTCACCGTACGCGGTGGCTAAGATGTATGCCTATTGGATCACGGTGAACTACCGCGAGGCCTATGGCATGTATGCTTGCAATGGGATCCTCTTCAACCACGAGTCACCACGCCGTGGTGAGACGTTCGTGACCCGCAAGATTACCCGTGGGCTGTCGAATATCGCACAGGGTCTCGAGGCCTGCCTCTACCTCGGTAACATGGATTCCCTGCGCGACTGGGGGCACGCGAAGGATTACGTGCGCATGCAGTGGATGATGCTGCAGCAGGAGGAGGCCGATGATTTCGTCATCGCGACCGGCAAGCAGATCTCAGTGCGCGAATTCGTCACGATGTCCGCCGTCGAGGCCGGTATCGAACTGGCTTTCGATGGCGAGGGCGAGGACGAAAAAGGAACCGTCATCAAGGTAGACCAAGAGAAGGCACCGTCGGTTTCTGTCGGTGACGTCATCGTGAAAGTCGATCCGCGATACTACCGTCCTGCTGAGGTTGAGACCCTGCTCGGCGACCCGGCCAAGGCGAAGGCAAAACTCGGTTGGGTGCCCGAGATCACGGTCGCTGAGATGTGCGCGGAGATGGTCGAGTCCGATCTGCGGTCAGCGAAGCGCCACGCCTTACTGAAATCCCACGGCTACGAGCAGCCGGTCACATTCGAATCATGAGCCAGAAAATTTACATCGCCGGGCACCGCGGGATGGTCGGGGGAGCCCTCGTCCGCAAGCTCGAGGGACAGGCTGAGATCCTGTCCGCGACGCGCGATCAACTCGATCTTACCAACCAGGCGCAAGTGAAGGAGTTCATCGCGTCAGAAAAACCAGACGTGGCGATCATCGCAGCGGCTAAGGTCGGCGGTATCCAAGCGAACGACACCTACCCAGCTGAGTTTATCTACGAGAATCTGATGATCGCGGCAAATCTGATTCACGCTTGCTACGAGAGTGGTGTCGGGCGTGTCCTGTTCCTCGGCAGTTCGTGCATTTACCCGAAGCATGCGCCCCAGCCGATGCCCGAAGATTGCTTGTTGGCCTCGCCGCTTGAACCGACGAACGAGGCTTACGCCATCGCCAAGATTGCAGGTTTGAAACTCTGCCAGTATTACCGCAAGCAGTATGGGGTGATGTTCCACTCGGCAATGCCGACCAATCTCTACGGCCCTGGTGACAATTACCATCCCGAGAATTCGCACGTGATCCCCGGGTTGTTGCGCCGTTTCCACGAAGCCACGGTGGCCGGCAGCGAACAGGTTGTCATGTGGGGAACCGGAACGCCGCGGCGTGAATTTCTCTATGTCGATGATCTCGCTGACGCCTGTGTCCACCTCCTGAATCTGGAAGATCCGCCGGACTGGGTGAACCTTGGATATGGGGAGGATGTCTCGATCCGGGAACTGGGGGAAATGGTTGCGGAGATGGTCGGCTTCAAGGGGGAGATTGTTCAAGATACCGACAAACCTGACGGCACCCCGCGCAAGTTGATGGATCCGACGCTCATGCGTTCTCTGGGATGGGAACCGAAAGTGGATCTGCGGCGGGGGCTGGGACTGGCCTATCAGTGTTTTCTCAAAGATCTGAACGACTCCTCTGTCCGCAGTGCCTGAGCTTTCCTAACGATCTCGTGAAGCGCCTCTACCTGTTGCTGTATTATACGCTCGCTCAGCATTTCCCGACCCAACCCCAACCGGGATGGAAGTTCGGTTACGCTCTTCGGCGGATCCTTTTGCGCAAAATCGCTTTTCGCTGTGGGGAGGAAGTGGTTGTTAAGCAACACTGTTACATCGGCAGCGGGGCGAGCCTTTCAGTGGGGGATCGGTCACAACTCGGGCACGGCGCACGCATCGGACCCGAAGTCACGATCGGCAATGATGTTTTGATGGGACCTGATGTGGTCATCATGACCACGGCGCACGCTTTCGATGACTTGGAGATGCCGATCCGTCTACAAGGCAGCTTGCCAATACAACCGGTCGTCATCGGCAACGATGTGTGGCTCGGGACACGGGTGATCATCATGCCAGGGGTTGCCATCGGCGATGGTTCGGTGGTCGGAGCGGGAAGCATTGTGACGAAAGATGTCCCCGCAGGTGTGATCGCCATCGGAAATCCTGCTCGGGTTCTGAGGATGCGTGGGGAGGAAAAAAATCCTAGCTCACCGCTTGGAAGCGGCTGAGCGGGATCGTCACAAATGGCGGCGACGGTTATATTGATAAAGTCTTGATCTTCCGCTGCTCCGAAGTTATTAAAACTTCTTACTAATTTCTAGGGCGATGGTGTCTTCGTTAGCGCGCGAGCATTTGCACCTACAATTGCAGGTAGTTTGAAGCAAAATTGACGCAAATTCATGCAGAATAGCAACACTATAATCACGATTATCGTCCTCGTTGTGGCGGGTGTGTTCGCGATTTTTTTGGGAACTTCGATCGGTAGCGAAGATCAGCAGACGCCGGTGATGTTCATTACTGGCATCGCCATTATCGCCCTCATGTTAGGGCTCGGGAAAAACCTCTGGATGCTCCTGCTGGTTCTCTGGCCGCTCGCCGGGCGGGTTGCGGTGCTACCGGTGCCTTTCTCTGTCTCCAATTTGGTGGTCATGTTTGTAGTCGTAGGGGCTATTCTGATGATTGCTCTAGGCGGTTTCAGCTTTCGTGGAAGCATGACGCTGATCGATCTTGGAGTTGCGATCTTGATGGCTGACATCGCTCTCGTGTTTCTCATGAACCCTGTCGGGCTCTCTAGTCTGGGATCCGCTACCGTGGGATCACGGCCATATTTTGAAATTTTCTTAGCGTTTCTTGCCTACGTGGTGTTGCGCAATCAAGCCATTCTTCCACGGCAATCAAAGTCGGTGATCACGGCGATCTTGGTGACGATGGCGGTGCTCTCGTTAGGCAAGACGCTCAGCTATTATGTGCCGGGTATTGGCTACAACTTGCGGATGTTCTACACGGACTTCATCTCACAGCAAGAGGCTCTAGATCCTAGCATGGTCAATCTGGTTGGCGCTTCCCGAAATTCTATTTTGCTAGATATCTCCCAGGCGATCATCCTTACGATTATCGCATTCTCTAACCCGCTTAAGGCGATGCTCCCAATCCGCCCGCTGCGATTCGTGCTGCTTGGTTTCGCATTCGCTGGAATTCTGATCTCAGGTTTCCGTAGTCTGTTTTTCCTATCCGGTTGCTACGTCATTATCGGGGCCTACATCTGGGGAAGGGGGCGGGCGTTGATCGCGACGGGATTCGTCGCATTCGCCGCCTTGGTCTGTGTCTATGCGGTGAACGCCGTCCACCCGTTGCCGCTCGGGGTGCAGAGGGCTTTCTCCTTCCTGCCAGGAGATTGGGGCGAGGACGCCAAAGTGGACTCTGCCGGTTCTTCTGAATGGCGTTACGAGATGTGGAATGAGGCGCTCTTCGGGAACAAGTTGATTGAGAACAAATTTGTCGGTGACGGATTTGGTTTCAGTGCGCAGGAGATGGAGGCGATGGAGGACGCGCGCATGGGGAACAATCTTGATGCTGCGATTCACGAGCACATGATGCTCGTCGGTGGCTTCCACAGTGGTCCGATTTCGACCATCCGTTTCGTAGGGATCTTGGGCTTGATTTTGTTCTCTGTGTTCGTGTGTATCCTATCGGTAAAGGCATGGAGATTGATCTCTGATGCGAGGGGTTCTCCGCTGTTTCCGATCGCGATCTATTTTTGTGTGCCGATCTTTTTCATGCCGGTGTTCTTCTTCTTCATCTTCGGTGGTTTCGAGGGAGCACTGCCCCATACGATTTATTCGGCTGGAGTTTTCATGATGTTGAGAAACTCGTTAAAAGACCACAAGGAAGCGCAGGAGAAGGAGAAGGAGAAGGTGGACGAGCCGGTGCCTGAGGGACATCCGGGTGGGCTTACCTATGCTCGCAGCGCCTAGCGCACACATTTGAATAATCGGAATCCTCGCCTGGGATGTCCTCGGGTGAAATCATCGAATGAGTAGAATCGGCCATTTCGGGCGCGGTGTATCCACCGCTTATCTCCTGCTCGCGACGAACACCTTGTACTCGTTGGCGTCTGTTCCGCTTGGCTTGAACTACCTGTCGAAAGCGGAGTTCGGGTTGTGGGCGATCGTCCTCCAACTAGTGGGCTACCTGCAGCTGATCGAGATGGGGATGACGAGTGCTTTCTCGCGCCTGCTGATCGACTACCGGGGGCGCGAAGCAGAGAAGGGCTATGGGCGGCTGTGTTCTTCGGCGGTTGCCGCTCTGGTCGTACAGGCTGTCCTGATGACCGTTGCCGGGATCGCAGTTGCGTTTCTGATGGCCAGCCATCTTGGGATCGAGCCCGGGCTAAGCTCTGAGTTCAGGAGGCTGATGATTGCCCAGAGCTGTCTGGTCGGAGTGGTCTACACCACGCGGATTTTCTCGCTGCTCTTGTTTGCCCACCACCGGATCGCGATCAACAACGTGGTGCAGATCATCTGCCTCGCCTTCTCGATCGTCGCGATGTGGGCGGCTCTACACGCAGGAATGGGGATCTATGCGCTCCCGTGCAGCATCGTGGTCGGCTTGCTGGTGTCATTGCCGATCTCCATATTGATGACGCTGCGCCTAAAGATTCTGCCCCAATCGTGGCATCTTCCAGACATGGAGAGTCTGAAGGCCATCTTCTCGTTCGGTCGGGATATATTCCTGATCCATGTCGGATCGATGCTCATTTCGGCGAGTCAGGTAATCATCATAACGAAGGTCTTGGGGCTAGAGGCAGCTGCGATCTGGGCAGTGTGCATTCGGCCGTTCCACTTACTCACGCGGTTCTGCTGGCGGCCGATCGATCTCGCCTACACCTTTTTCTCCGAAATGTTCGTCAAGGGTGAGACCGAGCGGCTCCGGGATCGTTACCATTCTCTGCTCGGAGTGACCCTGTTGCTAGTAGCGGTGGGTGCGGTTGGACTAGCGGTCTGCAATGGACCGTTCGTCGAGGTCTGGACTGGTGGGCGGATCGATTGGAATCCCGTGAACGATCTGCTCCTCGGGCTCTGGATGATCGGGTTGACGGTGGCGCGCTTCGGCAGCTACACGATTCAGGCGACGAAGCAGATCCGGGGTCTCAAATACGTCTACTTCGTCGAGGGCGTGATATTTATTGGCTTAGGGCTGTTGGTGACACGCGTCAGCGGCATCGCTGGAATGCTCGTCCTTTCGATCGTTCTGACGATTGCAATCACTGGCAGCTATTGCTCCTGGAGGATGTGCAGACTTTTCGATGAGCCAATCGGAGCAAATCTCAAAGCCTGGTTCGTTCCTCCTGCCAAGATTTTGCTATTCCTCGGTTTAGCTGCGTGGGCAGTGAGCTTGCTGACAGCGGATCTGCCCGCGCTGGCGAGGTTCATTCTGAATGGATCCACCGTGGCACTGGGCGGTGTGGCGATGATGCGGTTTGTAGTTGGCCCAGAACTCAAACTGGAGATACTCTCCCGCGTCCCCAGGAGGGTGAGCAGCGTTCTTGAGCGCCTCTGGGGTCGACCTCGAGTCGAGTCCTAACAGCCTCGTTGCGGACCCTTTAACAACTGAGCACCCAACACGAATGAAAGAAGACGACGAAATCCGGCACCTCCCCTATGATTTGGCGACAGTCGATCGCCGGGCGGCCTACTACGAAAGCTACTGGAAGAAGGTGGCTCTCGGCCTGCTCGAGAAGCACTATGCTGTGGAGGGCAAGACGATCCTCGATTACGGTTGCGGGCGCGGGGAGGCGATCGAGCTGTTCAAGAACCACGGGCTCGAGGCAGCCGGGGCAGACATGGATCCCGAGTGTGTCAGGATTGCGTCGGAACATGGTGACGTCAGCGTCTTGGACGGATCGCCCCCAGATGAGATCTTTGGTGAAAACTCATTTGATGTGGTGGCCTGCTTTCACGTTTTGGAGCATGTCCCCGAACCGATGCGCACGCTGCAGGGGCTGGGGAAGATCGCCCGCGACTATGTCATTCTTGCGGTTCCGAACCTGCAGAAGACTGACCGTATCCACAAGCGCGAGATCAAGCGGGGGATCGTCAACAACGGGCACTTGCAGGGGTGGGATCACTGGCACTTCCTCAACCTCGCGGAGCAGCACTGCGATCTCGAACTTGTCGAGTGGGGATATGACGCAACGGTGCTACCTGTGATCAGCCACTGGATCTACCGGATCTTCGGGCTGCGTGCTGTCCTCTGGATGGAGACGAAATTTTTCCGCTGGCTTATGCCGAACCAGGGAATCTCGATCATCGGCATCTTCAAACCGAAGAACAAAACTACCGTAACAACGCAAAGCTAGAAACAGCATGAGTAAAATAGTCATTGATAATGTCCCTGAAGAGCGATGGAAAGAGGCGCAGACCTGGGAGGAAAACCACTGGGTCAACGCCCAGCGCGTCCGTAAGAAGCACTTCAAAAACTATGTCTGGAAGGTCTTATCCTGGTTTGGCAAGGTGCCGAAATACCGTGGTGACGACTGGAATAGCTGGTGGATGGAACGCTTCGATAATTATGAGTTCCTGCCGAAGAAGATCGACAATGCCTTCGAAGGTGGTTGCGGGCCGTTCACCAACATGCGGATGATCCAGGAGGGGAGGGAGATCGGGCACCTCGTGCTCTCGGATCCTCTGATCCGCACCTACGTAGGATTCGAGATGACCTTCGTCTCAGATCTCTACGCGAAGGCTGCCTGCATCTTGGATGACCACCCGCTCGAAGAGCTGCCTTTCCGCGATGACTATTTCGATCTCGTCGTGAAAATCAACGTGCTCGACCATGTCCGTGATGCGCGCGAATGTATGGCCAACCTTGTGCGGGTCACCAAGCCTGGCGGCATCATGATCATCGGGCAGGATCTGACCAACGAGGAGGACATGGAAGTCTTGAAAAAAGATGCTGGCGCAGTCGGTCACCCGATCAAGCTCGACCAGGAATGGTTCGCGCCCTACTTCGAGGGGTTCGACCCAATCATTGACAAAGTCCTGACGCGTGAGGAGGGGAGGGATCCATCGCAGCATTTCGGCACCCTGATGTTTGCAGGGCGGAAGCGCTAGTCCGAGGATGAAAATCGCTTTCGTCGCTATCGATGCTCGCGAACCGAGCAAGCAATACTGCCGAGAGGAACCTTACTTTGGTACCGCGCCGCAGGCGCTGCTTGATGGTTTCAAGGAGCTGGGTGAGCACGAGATTCATATCATTTCGTGCCTGCAGCAGCCGGCTCCGGCTCCAGTAAAAATAGCGGACAACATCTTCTATCACCAGCTGGTAGTCAGGAAGCGCGGCTGGATGAGGACTTTGTACTCGGGGTGTGTCAAGGCAGTACGTGCGAAATTGAACGAGATCGATCCGGACATCGTCCACGCTCAGGGCACCGAGCGCGAATCGGGGATCTGTGCGGCGCGCTCCGGCGGGCGATGGCCGACACTGCTGACCATCCACGGCAACATGCGTGCGGTGGCGAAGATCTACGGGGCAAAATTTCTTTCGTTCTACTGGTTGACCGCAAAGCTCGAGCGCTACACGATCCCACGGGTCTCGGGGGTGGTCTGCGTCTCCACCCACACGCAGCGGTTGGTCGAGCGCCACGCTCGGGCGACCTACCTCATCCCCAACGCGGTGGATGAGGCGTTCTTCGAGATCGTGCGCCGCGTCCCAGAGGTGCCGACGGTGATCTGCGTCGGATCGATTGATCGCAACAAGAACCAGGTCCTGCTCATCGATGCGCTGCGGCCGTTGGCGGAGGAGCGCGAGTTCAAGTTGGGGTTCTTCGGTAAGGTGAGCGGGGTAAACGATCCCGGTTATGGTGACGAGTTCGAGAGGCGCACTGAGGAGCACAGCTGGTGCGAGCACGAGGGGTTTGCCGGGCGCGAAGCACTACGGGAGGCAATGGGGGCGGCGACCGCCCTGATCCTGCCGTCGAAAGAAGACAACTGCCCGATGGTGATCCTTGAGGCGATGGCTGCAGGGATTCCCGTGATCGCCTCCAAAATCGGCGGCATCCCAGATCTGATTGAGGATGGGGTGACGGGTTTGTTCTGTGACCCGACTGATGGGTCGACGATCGAGCGCGCGGTGCGCCGGCTGTTGGACGAGCCCGGCCTGGCTGCGAACATCGGTAGCGCCGCGAAGGCGAAGGCTAGGGCGAACTATCGTCCGGTCCAGGTGGCGCAGCGCCACTACGATTTGTATAAGGAGCTAGTCTAGCTGGGAGTCCAAAGCGGACTGCGCCTAGTTTATCTCGACTCGATCTGGCTCAGCCGTCAGGTGAAGAAGAAGGTTGGAGGGTGGCTCGGGTCGAATTCCTGACCAGACTAGTTGAGGATCTGTTCGTAGATCTTGCCGAGCTGCTGGGCGATGTTGCGCCATGTTGGGGGAACCGGGGGCAGAGCTCTGGTCTCGCAGGAATCGTAGAATTTTCGCAGGTGCTGCGCCGTGGTATCGACGGAGTCGGTCACGGGGCAGAACTGGGCGTGATCGGCGAAGGTCAGAGTGGCCCAGCGCCGGTCGCTGAGTAGCAGCGGGCACCCGGCGGCGGTGGCCTCGAGCGCGGAGAGGCTCAGTCCTTCGTAGTCGCTGAGGAGTACGAAGCCGCGGGCGCCGCGGTAGATTTCGGCCAGCTCGGAGCGATCGTAGACCGGGCCGCTGTAGCGGACCAGTTGTGGGTGCTCGCGGTTGATCTCTAGGAAGCGCTTGTAGTAGGGGTCCGACTCCGCGAAGGGTTTGCCGACGATGCGCAGCGGCGTCTGTGCGCGTACGGCTGCGAGGGCGAGTTCATTGATGCGCTTGAGGGGGATGATGGTGGCGGTGCAGACGAGGTAGTCGCCAGGTGGTTCGGGCCGCCGGTCGGCGACGAAGAACTCTTGTTCGACGCCATTGCCGAGGACGTGGATGGATTCTGCTGGTGGGCCGAACAGCATCGAGAGGACCTCGGCCTCCCATGGTGTGAGGACGATGCTGGCGTCGGCGAGCTTGTAGGAGCTCCAGTAGAGGGTGTCCGGCAGGACGCTTGGTGCCATTGCGGTAACGAGCTTGCGCGTGAGCGAGGAGGCGCGCAGGCGGAGTTTTGAGCGTGCGCCCTGGCTGCTGAGGATGAGGGACATGGCGTACTTCATCCCCTTGCCGTGGGCGTAGCGGATGTGGCGCGGGTGGGAACGGCCAAACCCATGGACGATATCGCCGGTCTGCTTGTCGTCCCACCAACGGAGGAACTCAGCCTCAATGCCGATTTCGTTGAGCGCGGCTTGGGTCTGCTCGATTTGGATCTGGAATCCGCCGTGGGCGTAAATGAACGGGCAGTGGTGGTCGATGAGGATTTTCATTTTTCAGGGATCCTGAGGTAGGCGAGAATGCCCAAATCTATAATGTTCTAGCTCATCTCGAGCAACCGAATTGATGGGTGGATCCAGTGCGCCATCCGAAAACGGCGACCGGGGTGCTGTGTGTATTTTCGAGAAGCTCGGTGACCGCTGGTCACACCTGCAGAAACTCACACTCGAATCGTCAGCGGCGGGCGACACGTCCGGCAGTTCGGTGATCCTCTCCGGCACGATGTTGCTAGTCGGGGCTGCCGATGGAAACGCCGACGTCTACCAACGCGGGGTTGAGAGCCATCGCTTCTCGCTCGAGCAAGTCGTCGCGGGCGCGCGCAGTGGTCAACACTACACGGTCGAATCTAGGCTCTTTGACGAGAGCCGCGAGAGAACAACTTACCTATTCAACCCGGATCCGATCTTGGCAATGGATGGCATACTGATCACTCGGAAAGTCATCCGGCTCAAGGCCAGTCAGGCTCCTTAGGTTAACAGCGTGTGTTTCGTGGTGTGAGCAACACGAGAGCCCGCTACTAGGCGTTTTTTCTCTTTATTTCGTTTGGATCCTCAATAGGGTCAGTTTCTCCCACTCATGATCTCCCATAAACACATGAGGTTGCTCATGGCGGTTTGGCTAGTTTTTGGTGCCTTCGCAGAACTCTCCGCGGATCCGCTTGTGAGGGTGGAAAACACCACGCTCCAGCTACCCGCTGAGATGCCGGTGTTGGGCTACGATCTCGTATCCGCCTTCGGTTTGACCTTCGACGAGCCGGTGGCGATCACCTCCCCGCCCGGTGAGGCGGATCGGGTTTTTGTGGTCGAGCGGGGTGGTCGGATCATGGTGGTCGATCTAGCGGCGAACCCGCCGGTCTCTTCGGTGTTCCTCGACATCCGCGGCAAGGTCATATCGAATTACATCGAGTGCGGCCTGCTTGGGCTGGCGTTCCACCCCGACTACGCTAACAACGGGCAGTTTTTCGTCTTCCGCACCAGCTACGAATCGAGTGCCGCCGCGCAGGATTTTCTCCACGATGTGATTTCGCGTTACACGGTCTCTGCGACGGATCCAGATGTGGCCGATCCTTCATCGGAACAGTTCGTGATCAAGCAACTCGATGTCTCCGAGGAGCACAACGGGGGCGACTTGCATTTCGGGCCTGACGGCTACCTGTATTTTACGATTGGCGACAAGACCCCGGGGCCGGTCGATGCCTCGGACAATCTGCAGGCGATCGATGGTGGATTGTTCGCCGGCCTCTTCAGGATCGATGTCGACAAGAAGCCGGGCAGCCTGGCTCCGAACCCCCACCACTCCGTAACGGAGAACTACGCGATCCCACCGGACAACCCGTTCGTGGGGATGACCGATTACCAGGGAGTTGCCCTGGATCCCGCTGAGGTGAGAACCGAGTACTACGCGAACGGGTTTCGCAACCCGTTCCGTTTCTCGTTCCACCCGACGACTGGCGAGCTTTACTTGGGGGATGTCGGTAACGCTTTGTGGGAGGAGATCGACAAGATCGTCAAAGGCGGCAACTACGGATGGCCCTACTACGAGGCGATGATGCGCACCACGAAGAAGCGGATTCGCAGGACTGGACCCCACGAGCCACCGGTGATCACGATCAAACACGGTCGGGCACCGTTTCAGGGGAACTCGATCGTCGGCGGAGTATTCTACCAGGGCTCCAAGCTCGGCGGGCTCGACGGCGCCTACATTTACGGGGATCACCGTAGTGGGAACATGTGGGCGTTCTTTCCAGATGGGAGCAAGAACAATACTCCGGAAAACTGGCTGGCGAACAAGTTTGGCATCTCCTGTTTCGGC
>JBLHKE010000076.1:0-16759 GCA_047619485.1 Verrucomicrobiales bacterium
CTTGCGTCGTTCTTCGAACTCGAGCGCGTACCAATTGTTCTTCTCCCCACGCCGTTTGTTCATACCGTAGAAACAGAAGACGGGCCAGTCTGGCATGTTCGGGTAGAGGCGATCCTGCAGGTACTTTGTCATGCGGGCGTCGAACTCCTCGACGGCGGCCACTAGTTCCGGGGAGTCGTCGGCCCAGCCGTGCTCGGCTTTCTGCGCCTCCGCGTATTGCTCGTTAGAGGTGGTGTATTCACTGCGCTCGGTCATCGACAGGTAGCTGAACGACGGTGCGAGGATGTCTGGTCCAAGCGAGATCGCTAGGCGTTTTTCGAATTCGTTGGCGACGTTCAGATCGGGGGTGAGGAGCATGAACGCGATGTCCGATTTTGGCGTGACAACGCTGAAGGTCAGTAGCTGGGTGTCGGGTGTACTGCGGATCTCTTGGGCGAGGCGGGTGAGGTTGGTCTTGGCCTCGAGTTGCTCCTCTTCGGTGAGGAGTTGCCACTGCGAGTGATCGATGTGGTAGAAGAGATGGAGCACGTGCCACCCCTCGGCGGGGATGAGGGCATCGGTGTTGGTTTCTGTAGGTTCCTCAGTTGGTTTATCCATAGGTTTGTTGGTCAGAGAATGGTCACGTGAATGGGCGGTCGAGTCATGCAGACGTGGCGCTGGCAGCCCGTCGCTCTCTCGGCTAGCGGCTCTCGCCAGGGAAGTAAAAGACAGCGAGGTCGGTCCACTCCTGCTGGTCGGCACTCTCACGCAGGGTGACGGACCAGCGCCACTTGTTCTCTACCCGGTAGGTAGCGAGGGCGTAATCGTTGGGCAGGCCGCTCGTAGCCGTCATCGTGCCGCTGCTCTTGCCGGTGGTCACAAATTTCCCGCCCTCGATTTTCTGGTCGGCGGTATCGACCAAGTCGCCTTCGGCATTGCGGAAGATCGCAAGCAGGTAGCCCTTGCTGCTACTGTCTAGGGTCAAGTTGAGCACCGGTAGGAAGTCGGAGGTTATCTTTGGCGAGTCGGTTTCCGATTTGGGGCGCCAGTAGGCTTCGAGTTTGCCGATTTTCGCGATGGCTCCGTCGATGCTGTCTGGCGCGTGTTCGGCGGGCTTGGGATCGATTTGTCTCGGAGGGATTCCGGCCTTGGACCAACTGTTGAATAGGAAGGCACCGCCGAGGCAGCTGATGAAGATGACGGTCAGACACGCCATTTCGAGCGGCTGCAATTGACCGACAAAACCCTTCAGGCCTCCGAATGATGAGCCGGACTTGGCGGCTTGTGAAACTTTGGAGCCGACGTCGTCGTCATCGAGGCTATCGCCGACTGCAAGTGTCTGCGAAGAAGACTGATCTGGCTCCAAGTCTTGGATGGAATCGTCCGCAGCCAGAGCTGGTTCCGGCGATTCGATCGGAGGGAGTTCGAGCTCCGGCACGTCGGGTAAATCCTCGAAATCTCTGTCGAGATCTCCCGGTTCGGCGGCGGCAGGTGCCGGGATGAATTCTTCATCTGGCAAAAGATCGGCCGCGGTTTCGCTAGCTGGGGCGGATGGAGAAATTGGTTCGAATTCCGGCTCGCGAACTGCCACTAGTTCGGGCTCAAACTCTGGCTCAAATACTTCCTCTGGTAGCAACTCTGAATCTGGATCTCCTAGCGATTCCAGTGTTGATTCAACGACGGGTTCGGGATCTGCAATTGGTTGTGGCTCCGGCTCAGCTGGCGTCGGGGCAAAATCCGGCTCAGGGTCGAGAAGAGAAGCTGGTTCTAGATCTGGTTCAGGCTCAATAACTACCGGTGTCGGAATGAACTCAGGCTCAGGTTCCAGCTCAGGTTCTTGGCTCTCCACTGCGCTCGGCGTGGCGACAAATTCGGCGTCGGGTGCGTCAGGTAGTTCTGGTTCCGGCTCGATGATTTCTTCGACCGGGGCGGCCACTTCCTCAGAGGAAATTTCGTCGGGGATCGCCGCAATGAATTCCTCGTCGTCATCGAAAACGATTTCGTCCTCGTCTGGGGTAACGCGTTGGCGCGGTCGTGGCCGGCGCCGGCGCTGGCCTGGATCGAGTCGCTGGTTCCCCGCGACCTCTTCGGGCTGAGGCTCAGGCTCAGGCTTGGGAGACGATGGGATTAGCTCGGAACCGCTGAGTGCTTTGTCCAAAATATTCCCGATTCTAGGAATCGCTGAATCTCGAGGTCGCTGTGCGATCGGAGTCCCGTCGAATTCAGGGTCAGGTAGTTCGTCGGTTAGGAACGATTCGTCGCTAGGGCGGGGAAGTAGTTCGTCAGCCGCTGGATCGTCCAGATCATTGGGCAGGGGATCGCTGTCGATGGCGTCGATCGGGCTGCCCAAAAGCTCGTCTACCGATCCGGACGCATCGGTCGCGATGTCGGTCAATGCGTCGTCGGAAAAGGTGAGTTCATCCAGCTGCGAGTCCGTGCCGAATGGATCTTTGAGGAAGTCGGCATCGTCGCCAAGATTCTCTAAGTCGTCGTTCTCGTGATCGTTGTCGGAGTCAGCCATCGCGTGTGGTGGGAACCTATTCTGTTCAAGGTTTAGGTGGTGGGAAATTGTTTGGGTATGAAGCTCTACCGTCAAGCCTTAAGTGCTGGCGGGAAAGGGCAAATGTGAGGGAACATGCACGAATTCTGCGGATGAGACAAATTGCTTTGGAAAGGGTGAAAAATTGATTGCAACAGGCCGGGAAGCCTCTATCAATTACGCCGACAACCCAAAATTTCCCATGGCTGACCTAGAAAACCGCTACGAAGACAACGTTAAGGGAGGTTATTATGTCGATGACCAGTGCATCGACTGTGACCTCTGCCGCGAAACCGCTCCTGAAAACTTTACACGTCAGGAGGACGGAGGCTATTCGTTTCTCTTCAAGCAGCCTGAGAATGACGAGGAAAAAGAACTCTGCGAAGAGGCTCTCGAAGGTTGCCCAGTCGAGGCGATCGGCAACGACGGCGACGACGAGTAGGTCTTTCGCTCCTATCTCAACCTTTTTGAACCCGATAGACCGCTTGGTCTCTCGGGTTCTTTTTTTGGTGGCATCCCAGTCCGGAGCGGTGAGAGTGTAGCGTCGAATTCCAGCATGCCGAAAACACCAAAAAAGGAGCACGAGCGCTACAAGCGCCGCATTCTCCAAGAGTGGCGGATCCTGCCAGCCCCGCGCAAGGAGCGCGAGGTGCAGGAGCTATCTGACGTGGTTGGCGGGGTGCTGAAAAGTCTTGGGCTTCAGGAGAAGTTTACGGAAAACGAGGTGCGGGTAGCTTGGAAGGGAGTGGTCGGCGATTTCATCGCCCAGCACACTCGCCCGCATTCGTTGTTGAACCGGATTCTCGAAGTGCGTGTCGTGCAGCCGTCGATCCTCTACACGCTTGAGCGTGAGATGAAGCCGAGGATCTTGTCGAAATTACAGGCGGAGTTCGGGCGAAAGGCGATCAGCGAGGTGAAGTTCCGGATCGGATAGCAATTGATTGTATGAAGAATGTGATCTTTGATTGGTCAGGCACGCTGGTCGACGACCTGCCGCCAGTGCTGGAGGCGACGAATCGGATCTTCGCCCACTACGAGCGAGAGCCGATGGATCGCGAAGAATTTCGGCGCACCTTCCGCCTGCCGTTTGCGGATTTCTATGCGGAGGTGCTCCCGGGGGTATCGATGGCGGATCTGGATCGCCTCTACCACAAGTTCTTCGTCGGCGCGGAGGAGAAGGTTGCGATTCTTCCCGGCGCGCGCGAGTTTTTGGATTTTTGTCAGGCTGGAGGGCGGCGTATTTTCCTACTGAGTTCGATCCATCAGAACCACTACGATTCGCAATCGGAGGCGTTGGGCTTGGGTGGGTATTTCGAGTTCGCCTACGCGCAGGTGCACGACAAGAAGGAGAAGATTCACGAAATCTTGGTAACGCACGATCTGCTGCCGAGCGAGACGATGTTCGTCGGGGACATGGTGCATGATATCGAGACCGCCCGGCATGGTGGCGTGATTTCGGTGGCGACGCTCACCGGATATGATCCGCCGGAGCGACTGGCGGCGGCGATGCCGGATCTGACGGTGCCAGATCTTGGGCGCCTGCAACGATTTTTAGAAGGTTGTTAGGGTATGAATCAGAACGGTGAAATTCATATCGAGAATCTCTGGGTGGAGACCAGTGTCGGCGTTCCCGACGAGGAGCGCGCGCAGGCGCAGGAGGTCGCGATCTGCCTGACGATGGTGCCGGAGCGGCCGATGGCCGGGCTGGGGGATTCGATCGAGAAGACTGTCGATTATTTTGCGGTCAGCCAGCGGGTGGCGGCGATTGCGGGAGATGGTGAGCGGAAATTGATTGAGACCTTGGCCGAGGACGTCGCCGAGCTGCTGCTGCGTGAGTTTCCGTTGGATTCGGTGGTGGTGGAGTTGCGCAAATTTATCCTAGAGAACGCTGACTACGTTTCGGTCAAGTTGGAACGGCGGGTGAGGTAGATTGCGACCGTCCTGATGTAGGCGAGGCAGCCACGCGCCAGTGTCCGCCCTAGGCGCGTAGGTTGGCGAGGGCTAACTTGATGTCGTCGATGGTGACTTCATCGGTGACAAAGGCCTCGCCGAGTTTCTCCACGATCACGAAGCGGATGTTGCCAGCTTCGAACTTCTTGTCCCTCGCGAGGGCTTCGAGGATGATTTCGTCGGAGATGTCGTGCTCGAGCTTTAGCGGTAGGTTGAACTTTTCGAGCGCTGCGATGACGCGGTCGGCGTCGGCTTGAGCAAGGCCGAACTTTCGCACGCCGAGATCAAGGGCGGCAGCTAGGCCGAGGCTGATGGCTTCACCGTGCAAGAGTTTGCCGTAGCCCGCGGTGGACTCGATGGCGTGACCGATCGTGTGGCCGAAATTGAGTAGGGCGCGCACCCCGGATGTCTCGCGCTCGTCCTCGACGACGACGCGGGCTTTGATCTCGACGTTGCGCTGGATCATTGGGGCGAGCTGGTTCGCTTGGCGGCCTTCGAGGGCGGCGACGGTGTCGAGCAAGTTCGCGTCGCGGATGGCGGCGTGTTTGATGACCTCGGCGAAGCCCTCATTGTACTCACGATCCGGCAAGCTCTGCAGCGCATCGATGTCGGCGATGACCATCTGGGGTTGGTGGAACGCTCCGATGAGGTTCTTTCCTTCGGGGGCGTTCACGCCGGTCTTACCGCCGACCGAACTGTCGACCTGCGAGACGATGGTGGTGGGGAGTTGCACGTAGGCGATGCCGCGGAAGAAGATGGCAGCGACGAAGCCACCAAGATCCCCGACGACTCCACCTCCGAGAGCGATCAACGAACTGCCGCGATCGTGTCCGAGCCTCATCATCTGGCGACAGACGTCCTCGACGCAGGTCATGCTCTTGGATAATTCGCCGGCAGGGACGGTGACGATGTCTGGGGAAAATCCGGCTTGGCGCAGGCTGGTGGCGACGGTTTCTGCGTAGAGTGGGCCGACGTTGCTGTCGGTTAGAATCGTTGTGCGACGCCCAAATTTAGGAAGCCCGTTAGCGATGAGAGAACCGCACTGAGCAAACAGCTGCTGGCCAATGTGGATCTGGTAGCCGCGATCGGCGAGGTCGACTGGAACGGTAATTGGTTGCATGGTTTCGGCTTAACAAAGATCTGAAAATTGGGTGAGGATGCGTTCGACGGCTGAGTCTGGCGTATCGCTTGCATCGATGCAAATGGAAGTGAAGCCGGACTCGCGGCGGAACCAGTTCATCTGGCGCTTGGCGTAGCGGCGGGTGGTCTGTTGGATCTTGTCGATGCAGGTGGCCAGATCAACCTCGCCGGCTAGGTGGCGGCGCACCTCTCGAATTCCGATCGCTTTCTCTGCCGTTTCCGAAAGCTCTCCGAGGGCGCGAACCTCGTCGATGAGCCCTGCTTGGAACATCTTGAGTGTGCGGGCGTTGATGCGCTCGTAGAGCTCGGCGCGGTCGCGTGTCAGAAATACCCCACGGTATTGCGGGGAGGACGACTGCCATTCGTTTTTTTGTGCGGACATCGGGCGGCCGCCCAGGAGGGTGATCTCGAGAGCGCGGATGACATAGCGGCGGTTTTTGAGGTTGGTGATGGCGGCGCCCTCGGGGTCGAGTTCTTCTAGTTGGGCGATGAGGTCCTCGTCTGACTTCTGATCCAGTTCGGCTCGCAGCGCCGGTTCCGATGGGGGTAATGGCGAGAGCCCGTGGGTGAGCGTTTTGACGTAGAGACCACTGCCGCCGACCACCAATGGGAGCACGGCACGGGCGACGGCGGAATCGATGGCCGCGCGGCCGAGCCGTTCGAATTTTGCCGCATCGATGGCCTCGATGGTCGGGATGACCCCGTAGAGGTGGTGGGGGACGCGTGCCTGTTCGGCAGCACTCGGTTTCGCTGCGACGATATCGAGCCCTTGGTAGAGCTGGTAGGCGTCCGCGTTGATGATCTCGGCACCACACTTTTCAGCGAGGGCGACAGCGATCGCGCTCTTGCCAGTGCCGGTCGGGCCGACGATGTAAAACGCTGCCGCCTCGGCTGCCACGGGTCGATTCTGGCTAGCCTAGCGACTGGCGGGGCCGACGCTCTTCGCGCCGCTGACGCTGATCTTCCTGCCCATGAAATCCTTATCGTGGAGCACATCAACCGCGCGTTTGGCCTCTTCGACTGAGCGCAGGACGACAAACGCGAAGCCCTTGGAGCGCTGGTTCTGTTTGTGGGTCACGACCTCGGCGCTCTCGACACCGCCGACCCCATTGAACAGTTCTGCTAGGTCTTCTTCCGTGGTGTCATAGGAGAGGTTGCCGACGTACAGGCGAGGGGTTGTCACCTCGATCGGCTCGTGCGTTCTCGGCGCGCGTTTCTTCTTTGGTTCGCGGTCCGATTTGTTCGCGGCGGGCTGGCGCTCACGTGCTGGTTTGGGCGAGGATGCCGGTTTGGACCGAGATGCCTTTGCTGCGGCGGGTTTGTCTCCGCCGAGGCCAATCAGCGCTAACAATCGTTTCCAGAGGGATGGTTGCGGGGTACGGCGAGGGACTTTCTCGCGGGTGTAGCCGCCGGTGCGGTGACCCGCGCCGCGGTTATCACGATCCTCGCTGTTGCGTTCTCGGTCACGGCTCCGGCTTCGTTTGCGGCCGCCTTCGCCTCCGCGGCCTCCGCCTCCGTTTCCGCTTTCGCCTCCGCGGTTTGAATCTCCGCTGCTGCGGTTACGGTTGCGGCTGCGGCTGCGGTTCCTGCTTCGGCTGCGGTTTCCTGGAGATCCGCCGTTGCCGGAGGATGGAGTTGAATCTGACATGTCGTTGCTTTCCAAGTTCGATGTTTGTAGGTCGTAATGGGATCCGCCGGCCGATGCTCGACTGGCGAGCCTCCGCTAGCAGCGGCTTTTGTAGTTGGTTGTTCCAAGTGAACGCGGCGGACTCGCAACAGTGGAGTAAGAACAGGATCAGGCGTTGGTACCCGGGGAAATCCGCGCCATTGCGCTTCCCGTTCAGAATAAAAGTGCCTGTTTGAGGGCGGGCTGTTGTCGATACGATGTTCACTAAGAGGCAGAAATATAGAGACGGACTAGCTTCGGGCAAGGAGGAATGATGTCCAAGGAGGCTGATTGAATAGCTTGTTTTGCAGCCTCGCCGGGGTGTAGACTACTCTGATGAAGCTCTATTGCGCCCTTGCGTTCATTTTCGCTGCCCCAATCCTGAACGCCCAGAACGGGACAAATGCCCTTTTCGATGGGAAGAGTTTGGACGGGTGGGTTCAGCGCGGAGGAAAAGCTAGCTACTCGGTGGTAGACGGAACCATTGTTGGCGAGACCGTGCCCAACACTCCGAACAGTTTTTTGTGCACGCAGAAAGATTATTCCGACTTCATTCTCGAGTATGAATTCAAGGTGGACGAGGCGCTGAACTCGGGTGTGCAGATCCGCAGTAACAGCGTGCCGGAATACCGCAATGGGCAGGTGCACGGATACCAGGTCGAGATTGATCCGGATCAGGATGTTCGCAAGCACGGAGGTGTTGAGCGACCACGCATGTGGACAGGTGGGATCTACGAAGAGGGGCGGCGCGGGTGGTTGAACGACCTGTTCGACAATGATCGGGCGCGCGAGGCGTTCAAGCCCGGTGACTGGAATCATATCAAGGTGCACGCTGAGGGCGATTGGATTCGCACTTGGGTGAACGGGGTGCCTGCTGCCGATCTGCGTGACTCGATGACCCAATCTGGTTTCATTGCCCTACAAGTTCACGGCATCGGGAAGCGCGAAGGCGGGCCATGGCAGGTTTGCTGGCGCAACCTGACGATCGTTGATCTAGGCAAGCACGAGTGGCGTCCGCTTTTTGATGGCAAGACACTCGGCGGTTGGAAACCTCTACCGGGTGGTCAATGGACCGTCGAGGGAGGCGCGATTATCGGTCGCAGTCCCATGAGCGAGAAGCGGCACGGGATCCTTTTGTCGGATGAAATGTTTGGCGATTTCGCCCTGCGGGCAAAGTTCCGCGTGCACTCGGGAGATAGCGGGTTCTACTTTCGCTGTGAGCCAGTGAAGGGTGGGGTATCCGTGCATGGATTTCAGGTCGAGGTTGACTCGAGCCAAGAGACCGGCGGCCTGTATGAGACAGGTGGTCGCGGGTGGGTAGTGAAACCGACTGATACCGAGATCCCACGGAAAAAATACAAGCCGGGTGAGTGGACCGACCTCAGTGTGAGCGCCCACGGTGGGCGGGTCGTTGTTCAGATCAATGGGGTGAAGACTGCAGAGTTGAAAGATGATCCCGGAAGAGCGAAGGGGCGTGTCGGCCTGCAGTTACATGGAGGCCAAGAGATGCACGTCGAGTTCAAGGACATCGAGGTTTTGGAAAAGCCCGAGCGTTAGGGCTGCAGCGCCACCGGCTGAATAGTGCTAGGGACATCCGGCCAAATCTTGGCGAACTCAGTCACGGCTCGATTCAATCTCTGGCGAAATCGGCTATGGCTGGTTGCCGGTCTCGTTGATGTATTTTGTGCGTAGCTGCTGGTAGCGCAGTTCCGATTGGTGCAGGGCGCGACGCAGGTCGAGGATCTTCCCCTCGAGTTCGAGGATGTGCTCGCTGTCGCTCATCGATCCCTGCGTGTTGTTGCTCGGTTCGTTGGCGAGGCTCTCAGCACTCGTCCGGCGTAGGCGGGTGCTGAAGACGGGCATGTCCTTCACGCGAGCCTGCGAGCCTTCTTTGCAGTTGATGACGTTTGTCTCGCCGTTGATTTCACCAGCGGCTAGGAATTCCTGCACCGTGCCGAAGGTGGTTGGTCCGTAGAGGTAGTCGTCTGTGACTTCGACTAGCCAGTCCATGTGCAGTTCCGGGAACATGGGCGCGCGGCGCCAGTTTGACTGATTGTCGCTGGAGACCTTGTCGAGCGGGGAGATCTTGGCCGCCAAGGCCCAATCTTGGATTTGATCCCCGCTGGCTGGGCCAAAGATGCTGCCGTCGTCGTGCTTTTGAAGAAACCAAGTATCGTTCATATACCCCTAATATAGAAAGGGCTCACGCCGCATGCCAGCCCGAATCGCGCTACACTGAAAAAAGAACGGGCGGCAATCGAAATTGCCGCCCGTTTTGGTTTTTCCTTTTTTGGCTACGGAAATCGTTGGCCTGCAGATGACAGATTCTAGCTCTCGTAGAGCGATTCGTCCGCGACGGGCACGAGCAGGTACTGCCCGACTGATAGTTCGTCGTCGCCCTCAAGCTTGTTCAACCGGCGTAGCTCGCGGGTGGTGGTGCCGAAGGAAAGGGCGATTGAATAGAGGGTGTCTTGGCTGACGACTTCGTAGTACCCGTGCCCATCAGGTGCGGTGAGCAGATCTGAGCTAGCTTCCTCGGCTGGTGCCGGCGCCGGTGCTGGCTTGCTGCTACCTTGGCTGCCGTAGCGGTTATCGACAGGTGCGGGGCTGCTGCCACCAGGGACATTTAGCTTCTGGCCGATGCTCAGTGCATTCGGATTGCGCAGACCGTTGAGGGCGAGCAGATGGGGCGCGGAGGTGTTGTGGCGGCGGGCGATAGAAGAAAGCGTATCACCGGAGCGAACACTGTAGGTCCCAGTGGAAGCCGGCGAAGGCGAAGGCGAAGGCGCTGGTGCGGGAGCTGGCTTCGCTGGGGAGCCAGCTCCGGATTTAGGAATCACGATTGGCTGGCCGATGCGGATGCGGTGCGGATCGAGGCCTGGATTGGCGGCGACGAGACGATCGAGACCGATGCCGTAGCGACGTGAGATGCTGCTGAGCGTATCACCAGAAGCGACGTGGTGAACTGAACCGCTCTGGGTGCTAGGGGTCGGACGATTCTGATTCTGCTTGCCGGTGTAAGATACTTGCTGCTGCTTCGACTTCGTGCTCCAGCTGGTGATCTCGCCGCGGAGGCGGGTTAGTTCTTTCTCAAGTTGGTCAACGCGAGCATTGGTCGCTCGGAGCGATTGCTGGAGTGAGTAGACCTGATACTTCATGTCATCACCTTGGGCGGAGGCAGTGGCTGGAAGGGTGGCAACGGTAACAGTGGCCAGTCCTGCCACCGCGATCGTCGAGTTTATAAATGTTTGGATTGTACGCATCATTCGTCCGCAAAGTTTATAAAACTTTACATTTTTTACAAGTTAAATATGTTACCATGCTTAATAAATTTTTCGATTAGTCAATTAGGGGACATCCTCACTGTATTAATAATAATTATGAGAACAACTTTTGAACAACTCGGGCGCGTTTTACTGACTACGCTCGGATTGGCATTGTTCGGATTCTGTTTCTATCAGCTGACGTTTGTGACACGGGTGGTGACGCAAGAGGAGCGTGAAAAGTTGGCTGAGGAGAAGCTGGAGAACGTGGTTGAGAACCAACGGATCGACTTGCGTCCGGTGATCATGGTCGATGCTGGTCACGGTGGCCGCGATGGAGGTGCCGTGGGTGGGGGAGTGATCGAGAAGAACCTTGCGCTCACCATGGCGAAGCGAGTGGTGGTAATGTTAGAAAAAGACGGACGCTTCCGCGTGGCGATGACGCGTGATGATGATACCTTTGTCGAGCTCGAGGAGCGTGCGCGCATGGCGAACTCGCTGGATGTCGCGCTCTTCGTCAGCATCCACCTGAACACTGGGCCTGCGGCTTCCGCGCATGGCGTCGAGACTTGGTTTGCCTGGCCGAAGCCGGTCTCTGTGATGTTGACTGAAAAGAGCAAGTTCGGTCTGCCTTCTGATCAGCGATTCGTGGACGACCGTGGCGAGTTGCTCGCGCAGAGCATTCAGGACGCGGTGTGTCTTGCGACGGGGGCGCGCGATCGGGGCGTGAAGAACAAGGGGCACATGGTAACGCGGATGGTTGGGGCACCATCGGTGATCGTGGAGTGTGGATTTTTGACCAATGCTGAGGAGGCCAAGCGGCTGGTGACCCCAAGCTACCAAGAGCGGACGGCTCGTGGGGTGGTTGCCGGCGTGATCAGCTATCTCGAGGAAGCCATGGCGGATCCGATGTATGGCATCCAGCAACCGGTGAAGCCGGAGAAGGAGCGGATCCTCTCGACCTCGAGCCTGTAGGCGACGAAGTTAGTCGGCGAGGGCGGGATCGTAGGGCCAGAGTGGGGCGATGGATGTGGACGGAACCCAACCGCGCAGGTCACTCGGGATGTCGACATAGTCCCACTTGCCGCGTTCTGAAATCAGTTCTAGCTGGCTGCCGGGTGGGAGTTGGATGACGGGTTCGGCGACGCGTGCGGGAGATGTGCGGGCGCTCGCTTCGGGCGTGGTAACAATCGCGCGAGACGTGAGGTTTTCGAGCGCGCGTTGTTTCAGGATAATCCCTCCAACCGCAGTGACCGCAACCAGTGCTAGGATGGGAGTGGCGCACCACAGCCAGGTCTTCAGAGTGCTGCTTAGACGCAGGGTGAGGGCGGCTGCGATGCCTAGGATTGCGCACCAACCGGTGAACGTCGCGCTGCGCACGAGGGTGTCGCGTCGGAAGAGTCCCAACCATTCGTCTAGCTCCGAAGCTTCAAATTGGAGGATGCCAGTCGTGCGTTTGAGGAATCGGAGGTTCTGGCGTGCCTCCCTGTGGGTTGGGTCGATTACCAGCGCCCGCTCATACCATAAGACGGCCTCGCCAGTGCGCTCAAGGCGATAGCTCGTATTGCCAAGATTGTAGAGCAGGTCGCTGTTGACGTGCCCGCCGTCTAACAGGCTTGTGTAACCCGAATACGCACCTTCGAATTTACCATCGAGAAAGGATTGATTGGCGGCGGCGAACTGTTCGGACGGGTTTGCGCAGAGGTTCGCTGCCCCGGCGATGAGCAGGATGAGACTGAAGAGGATATTACGCATGTCCGGGCAAACTCTTTAGGGTTCGGAGGATGTTTAGCTGCTCGTCTTTGTCGACGGGGCAATCTGCCTCGCCGTTGGCGGGGGAGCCGAATGCGAGGAAGCTGTGGCGATTGCGGATCTCTCGAAGCGCCTGGCGCCGTTCTGAGTCGAGGTCGTCCAGGGCGCCTGCACCAGCTTGTTCTTCCCATGCCGCAATGACTTGGTTCGCCCCGTGGTAGAACTGGCTCGCGTCCTTGGGCTTTTTCTCCAGCTGGCGCAACAATTCCGCACACGGCAGGTAGGTGCCAGCCCATTGGGAATTGGCTTTCTCATCCTTGCTGCGGCGTCCGATCGCCAAGAAGATGAACGTGAGCAATGCGGCGGCAGGTGGTGCTTGCAGCGCCCAGAAGAGCTTCGACTGCAGGAGCGGTTTGCTGGTTCCAACCCACTTCTGGTCACCTAGGTCGCGGATGGTGAGGATGTCGGACATTTCCTCGACTGGTGGGGCTTTTGGAGCCGGTGGTTCAGGTTTGGGTGACTCGCTGGCCGCGATGTCGACCGATGAGGGTGGGGGCGAGCTAAGTTCGGCGGCAGCCACATCGATGGGGATCGCATCGGTGCGCAGTGTGCGGTAGCTCGCACTGTCAGGATCGAAATAAGATAGCTCATAGGGGGGGATTTCTGTCAGTGGCTCGAGTGGCACAATCGTCTGGACGAAGGTGACGCTGCCGTTGCTGCCACGCGCCGCCCGTGGGTCCCGGTTAGCGTCGCGGGAGTCGATCCGTTTCGGGTCGTAGCGCTTCCACCGCTCGATCTCACCTGTCATCTCCGGCATGTCGATACTAGGGAGATTGCCCTCCCCACTAACGACTAGGCTGACGGAGATTGGTTCGCCTTGTTGTAGGCGTTTCGGGGAAGCTGCCATCGCCAGTTTAAACTTGCCTAGCGCCCCAGAAAAAGAAGCGGGTCGGCCTTCCGTCGGAAGCGGCTTGACCTTGATCTTCAACGGCTCGGATTCGAGGTTATGCCGGACGGAGTTGAAGCCGCGGAAGTCCGATCTCGGAACCCGGAGTTCGATTGGGTATTTGGCAGGGCCGAGAGTTAGCATGCCGCTGCGCAGTGGCTCGCAGCTACCGCTGAAAAAGTAGAGGTCGTTGCCATTGGCGTCCGGATCCCTAGCAGAGCTGAGAGAGGACATCGGCTGCATGACAAATCCGTTGCTCTCCACCTCGGGGCCGCCGTTGTAAATTTGGCGGAGACCGGTTCGCGGGTTGGACGCGATGACGAGCTGGATTGGTAGGATCTCGCCGACAAAGATCTCACTCTTCGTCGCGCGGATGGTGAACGTCGGCTCGAGCGTTTTTTCCTCCGCTGTCTTTGGTCGCACAGTCAGTTCCTTCGGTTCGGTAGCAAGGTTCACCTGGCCGTCCACGATCGCTGCCGCGAGAGTGTATTGGCCTGGCTTCAGCGCCATGATCGAGTAGCGGTAGCTGAAGGCGCGGCTTACCTGGTTACCATTGCGGGTCTGAGTGGATCCAGAGGAAGACAGCGCGAAATTTAGGCCTGAGTTGTCACCTTTTTCGATCAGGATGGTCGGTTGCTTCGGGGCGTCAATACCACTGACCACGACGTTGATGTAGGCGGTCTGTCCGACGGCGATGGTCTGGGTCTGTAGTTGGGCTCTGATGTCCAGCTCCGCCCAGAGATTGCTAGTGAGGCAAGCTAGGACGGCCAGGTAGACGACTGGTCGAAAGGTTGGGTTGGGTCTTCTCATGCATTGGCTACCAATCGCGGTAGCGATCAGTTTTCTGACGGTATTTGCGGCGTTTTAGAATTCCGAGATCGCGTTGTTCATCGGAGAGTTTTTTGAGGTTCTCACGGGCTTGGTTCTTCGAATACCCGGTCTCCTCGTTGACTTCGTCGTCGGGATCAGGGTCGGCAGGCTTGGCGTCGGTGGCCGCGTCTCCGCTCTCGTCTTCCTGATCCGTGGCCTCACCTTCACCTTCGCTTTCACCTTGTGGATCATCGCTTGGATTGGCGTCTTCGCGGTCTTCGCTTTCCTCTCCGTCGCCTTCATCCTGTGGTTCTTGTTCCTCAGCGGGATCGTCGCCTGGCTCGGAATTTTCCTCACCTTTCTCGGCGTCCTCCGGCTCCTGTTTCTCCTCGGAGGGGTCGCCGGATTCTTCTTTCTCGGATTCTTCTTTCTGCTGCTCTTCCTGTTTCTTCTCGTCCGACTCTTTTTCCTCTTCTTCCTGTTTCTTCTCTTCTTCTTTTTTCTCCTCGGGATCCTGCTTCTCTTGCTCCTGTTCTTGGAGCTTCTTCAATTGTTCGATGAGGCCTTCGACGATTTCCAAATTGGTTTGGGCGTCTGCGTTCTCAGCATTCAGGGAAAGAGTGCCGCGGTAGTGGTCGGCGGCATCTTCCCAATCGCGGATGACCTCGGCGATCTGTTTCATCCCGCCGTTTTCCTGATCTTTCCACATGGCTTCGCCCTGGCGGAAAAGTGTGTTGCCGACGTTGTAGTGGGAGCGTTCTTGCAGGTTGGGATCGCTGCTGGTCAGCGCATCGCCAAACGCCTCGAGCGCCGCGCTGTAGTCGCCGTTCTGGTAGGCGGCGCTACCGCTGCCAAAGGCGAGTTCTTGTTGGTTGTTACGCCCTTTCTGTTGTTTTGCCGCCGCCAGATACTGGTCGAGGGCCTTCTCGTAATCACCTTCCTCGTAGGCGGTATAGGCTTCGCTCTCGGTAGACGCAGGTAGGGTGGTGGCGCTAAACAGACCGAGCGCTAGCAGTGCCGCGATGGCGGGCTTTAGATTCGGTCGGCTGCCCCAACGCGTCGCCAGATACCCGACCGTGACAAGGGCGAGTCCGAGCAGTAGGGGGACGAAAAATCTCTCGCGCGGGGTGCGCTTGAGTCTGTCCTCGCTCTGCGAATAGCTGATGGTCGCGAGCACGCTCTCGAGGGTCTGTGGTTTCATTGATCCAGCACTCAGGTTGATGAAGATACCATTAGTGGCTTTCGCGATCTTCTCAAGGCTTTCGGGATCCATGCTGCTTTTGACCAGCTTGCCCTTGGGGTCTTTGAGGAACTCGCTTCCTCCACCTGGCTCCGGATCGGGCACGATGGAGGGGGTTTTTGATCCGACCCCGATGGTGATGATGACGACGTTGTCCTCGGCCGCCTTCTCCGCTGCCTTTAAGGCGACCCCTTCGAGGTCGTCGCCGTCGGTGAACAGGATCAGGGCGCTGCGCACGGCGCCCTCCGCGATGAGGCGTTTGCGTGCCAAGTCGATCGCTGCGGCGAGGTTCGTCCCGCCGCGCTCGATGACGAAGGTGTTCAGCTGCTCGATCGTCTCGATCACTGCGCTGTGGTCGGGGGTCATCGGTGCCTGCATCATCGCAGATCCAGCGAAGGCGATCACCCCGATACGATCTTCCGGGAGCGATTTGATGATATCGATCGCACCCAGTTTCGCCGCCTGTAGCCGGCTGGTGGATCCTTGTTTCTGGATATCCTCGGCGAGCATGCTACGTGAGGTATCGATTGCGAGCATGATATTGCGTCCCTCGACACGTGTCATCTCCTCGATGAACCCCTTTTGAGGCCTAGCCATGGCGATGGCGAGAAGTGCCAGGCCGATCACCTGGAGGCTGAAGCGTCCCCAGTCGCCGAGTGGTCGGCGGGCGGTGACGAGGTGCTTGCGCAGTCGCGGCGAGGTCACCTTTGCCAATCCCTCCCTGGACTGCGCTGCCGAGACCGCCTTGAGGATCACCAGCGGGATGATGATGAGCGTCACGAGCAGCCACTCCGGATTGGCGAATGTCAGCTTATCGTTCACGGGGCGAAATTGAGTAGGCTGTGTTCAAAAGCTAGCCCGAGAATCAGGCAAAAGAGGCCAGCGGCGAGGCACCACTGGTAGAGTTCGGTCGTCTCGACCGTGGTGCGGCTGTCGATCTCGGTCTTCTCCAACTCGTCGATTTCGGCGAAGACTGAGCGCAGGCTCTCGGTGTTGTTTGCGAGGTAGGCCTGCGTCCCGGTGATCGCGGCGACCT
Organism: Verrucomicrobiales bacterium; assembly: GCA_047619485.1. Taxonomy (GTDB): domain Bacteria; phylum Verrucomicrobiota; class Verrucomicrobiia; order Verrucomicrobiales; family DEV007; genus JBLHKE01. The sequence goes on from JBLHKE010000076.1 coordinate 16,322, forward strand.
CCTGCAGGGTCTCGAAATCAAATGATTGCGTCAGCGGTATCGGGTTGCCAGGGATGCGGTGCTGTCCGGGGGTTCCGATGGCGATCGGGTAGACCTTGATCCCGAGGGTTGCTGCCATCCCGGCGGCGTCTTGGGGGCTGAGACCGGCTCCGTCCTGGGCGCCGTCGGTGAGCAGGACGATCACCTGGCTCTTCGCTTTGGTAACGGAGTCACGGTTTGCCAGGCGATAGGCGGAGGCGCTGATAGCCGTGCCGATGCGGGTGCCGCGGGTGAGTGTCTTGTGCCTAAAATGGATGTCCCGGGCGATGGTATTCTGCACCCAATCGTGATCGAGCGTCAGCGGACCCAGCGCTGATGGTTGACCGGAAAAAATCATCAGGCCGATGCGGTCGTTAGGCCGTGCTTCGACAAATTCCGAGATGACATATTTCGCCGCCG
>JBLHKE010000077.1:0-16640 GCA_047619485.1 Verrucomicrobiales bacterium
TGGCGAGGAACGGGATGCCCTGCATGTAGCTCGGGAGATCGATCCCAGTGAGCGTCAGGACGGTCGGTGCAAAATCGACAAAACTGACTAGGCGGTCGGTGGTGCCGCCGGGGTCGGTCGGGCGTAGATGCTGCCATTTTTCCGGGAAATGAACGAGCATCGCGACGCGCATCCCAGAGTCGTGCAGCAGACGCTTGTGACGTGGCATTCCCGAACCGTGGTCGGAGTAGAAGAAGATGATGGTGTCATCGGCGAGGCCGTCGGCTTTGAGCTGTGCAAGGATTTGGCCGACCTCCTGGTCCATGGCGGTGACGCAGTCGTAGTAGCGGGCGATGGATTTACGGACTATCGGCGTGTCTGGATAGTAGGGAGGGATAGGTGCCGTGGCAGGGTCGTGGATGTCGCCCTGAGAAATCTTAGATTGCACGTGTTGTTCGAAGGTTTCGTGAGGCCAGACCATGGTGCGTGACTGGTGGCTGGTCATCAGGTTGAAGATGGAAAAGAAGGGCTGGTTTTCTCCACGCTGCTCTGATCGCCAGTGAGCCCCGGCTGAAGACTCGTTCCAGGACTCCTTGATGAGACGCTCGGCGTCGCTGGTGTTGTAGTCGGTCTTGACGTTGTTGGTGGTGAAGTATCCCGCGTCGCGGAGGTAGGAGGGGAAACCTCGAACGCCGGTTGGCAGGGGGAAGCCTGAACGCATCTGGTGGGTGCCGGTGCTGACATTGTACATGCCGGTGATCAAGGTTGAGCGGGAGGGCGAGCAGACCGGCGACGCGGCGAAGGCGTTGTCGTAACGGGTGGCGCTCTTGGCGAATCGATCAATGTTAGGTGTCGTGGCGTAATCGTCGCCGTAGCAACCGAGGGTCGGGCTCATGTCTTCCGCGGTGATCCAGAGGATGTTTGGCTTCGCCTGGCCTTTGATTTCGCGAGCACGAATGTTGCGAAACTTCACGGTGCCGCCCTTGCCGTGGTGTTGGATGCCGAAGTAACCCTTCAGTTGGCTGGTGTTTTTAATGTCGGCGATTGGCTGGTGGTTGAGCCAGGTCTGGATACGATCGCCCACGGCACGGACTTTAAAGTGGTTCCAGTCGTCCGGTCTTAAGAGGTCTTTGATTTTCGCCGTGTATTCGGCGTTCTGTTTTCCGGTCGGATACAGCCAGCCGCCGAGGCCGATCCCATAGACGCCGGCTGGCTTGGATTGGTCGATCTCGACCTGGTAGCCCTTCGGTTTTCCTTTCTTTCCCCGGCAGCGGAAAGCCAAGCCCGAGTTGAAGCCAGCTTCAGCAGGTAGCATCACCTCGAGTTCCGCCTCGAAGTCGGACATCTGGAGGTCGCTGGTGACCCAGCAGTTGGTTTTAGTGAGCAGGTGGAGTTCACCGCCCTTGGCTTCGAACGTCTCGACCTCCGCGCGTGGAGTCCAGCCTTGGGTGGTCTTACCGTCGAAGAGATTGATCCAGTCGTCAGCAGCTTTGAGATGGGTGCTGGTGATTGGGATCAATAGTAGAAGGAGAAGGAATCGCATGGGAGAGGCTACGAGATAGGGATTACGTTTGAAAGTGGCAAATGACCGTAGACCGTGATGGATGACCAAAATAATATCGGCTATTCCTCTCGTGTTGTTGGTCTCTTCACGCGGGGATCCGGGGCTGAACCCTCCAACGTGAAACTACCGCCGGAGGACGCTCGCGTTTTGGTTGTCGAGTTCGAGAGGCCCCGGGTTACTCGAACACCAGCAGCTTTGACTCGGTGCGGATCACTAAGTGGCCATCTGCTGCAGCTGGGGTGGCTTGGGTCGGTTCCGGGAGCTTAGCTTCGGTGATGAGTTTGAATTCATCACCAGCCTTCAGGACGATGACGTCGCCGTCATTGGAAAAATTCACGATGTGACCGGCAATCACGATCGGCGAGCTGAAGAATTTGCCTCTGGCCGGCACGCGCTCGCGCTCGTAGAGCGGTTCGCCACTCGGGAGTTCGTAGCAGCTGACAATGCCACTTTCAGACCAGAGGTAGAGGCGGCCGTCGTGGGCTAGCGGGGTGGGGACGTGTGGGATGTAGTCGTCGAGTTGGAAGGCCAAGGTGGGTCTGTCGGAACCGTTCTTGATTGCGACTAGGCGTCGGTTTCCGGCGGCGAAACCGCACGTCGCGATGATCAAATCATCCCAGATGATCGGTGAACTGATGGCGCGTTGCTTGTCGTCGACGTCGAACACGGAGCGCGTCCAGCGCTGTTTGCCTGTCGTGAGATCGATGGCTGTAATGCCCTGCTGCCAATCCGTGACGATGACTTCGGTGTCGGCGTTGTCATGAGGGAAGAGGTTAGGGGTTGAGTAGGTGGCACGTTTTGGCGATCGCTTCGAAGTCCACGCTATCTCGCCGGTCTTCGTGTCGAGCGCGACGATCGCGTTGCCAGCTTCCTGGTCGTTGGCGATGATGAGTTTTCCATCGGCGGCGATGGGGGAGACGCCGAAGCCGTGGCCGCTCTTGTATTTGCCAAGATTCTTGCGCCACTTTTCTTCGCCCGTGTGCGAGTAGGCGATGACGAGCACGCGATCCGGTTGGCCCCAGAGGAGGTAGACATGATCGGCGTCGACCGCTGGTGTGCTGGTGGCATAACTGTTGAACTTGTGGCGTTTGTGTTTCGCCGACTTGATCTCCCGCTTCCATAGCTCATCACCTTTGTGCAGATCAAAGCACTGGAGTGTCCTCGTCGCACCACCATTACCAGCAGAGGTGACGAAGATTTTCCTCTCCCAGATGACCGGGCTCGAGTGGCCAACGCCGGCGAGTTTGGCTGCCCATTTGGCAGACGCAGGCGACCACTCTTTCGGGAGGGCGACGCCTGCAGGGATCTCGCCGCTGCCCATCGGTCCACGGAAACGAGGCCAGTTTTCAGCCCCATGCGCGAATTGGGAAATGATGGTGAGGATACTAGTGATGAGGATCTTCATACTGATCAGCGAATCTAGACCACTATCCGTGGAACAGTCACTAAGATCAAACCTGAACCACGGAACTCAAAACGCAAACCCTGTAAAACAGGGTAAAAATGGCGGTGAGAGAGGGATTCGAACCCTCGGTACCGTTGCCAGTACGCAGATTTAGCAAACCTGTGCTTTCGACCACTCAGCCATCTCACCGTTAATTGATTAGGCGCTGGTTTTACCCAGCTGTGGAGCGTGAATTATGCAACAAATCCGGGTGGCGTCAAGGGGCAGAAGTTGCTGGCGTCGCCGCTAGGACTTGGGGTAGGTTAATCATGATGAAATTCACTCCAATTCGCGTGATCGGCAGCACTTTTTTGGTGCTCTGCGTGGCGATCTGTTTCTCCGGTTGCCTCAGTCTGCGAGGGGACGCTGAGACGACGGACGGCCAGAATGAGGTCGAGCGGGTCGATCTGACTGAGAAACGGGTGTTTTTAGGGAATGTCTCGCTGGTGAACGAGAACAGCAAATTTGTGCTGATCAAGACGCCGGTGAACCAGCGCCTCAAGACTGGCATCCCGCTGGAGAGTTTTCGCGATGGCGAATTGACGTCGGAGCTGCTATTCAGTCCCGAGCAGAGCTATGGGTTCATGACGGCCGACATCCGCACGGGGGCTCCGGTGGTCGGAGATAGTGTCTTCTTGGCCTACTCAGAGGGGTTCGGGTCGCAGATGAGTGATAAGATGAAGTATGAGATGGAGAAGCACGAGCGTCTGCAGAAAATGAGTTTCTGGGAACGGCGGAAATACGAGCGCAAAGAGAAGCGGAAACTGAAGGAAAAGCAGAAGAGTCAGGGATGATCGAGGAGGAAGACGCCCGTGCGCAAATTTTGGCTTCGGTTGCAGAGACCGCGGTGGAGGCGATCCCTCTGGATGAATCTCTCGGTCGGTTCGTGGCCCGCGACGTCATCGCGCAGGTGGCGATCCCGGGGTTCGATAATTCTGCAATGGATGGTTACGCGGTGAGGGCGGCTGATGCGATTGCTGGAGCGGAATTGCGGGTGGTCGGAGAACAGCCAGCTGGGCGGGCTCTTGGGCTAGTGTTAGGGAAGGGGGAAGCGATCCGGATTTTCACGGGGGCGCCGATGCCGCAGGGGGCGGATGCGGTGGTGATGCAAGAGGATGCGGAGCGGGAAGGGGAAATGGTAAGAATCGTTGAAGCGGCAGAAGGGGTCGGTGAGTTTGTTAGGATCCGTGGTAGCGACTTATGTGAGGGGCAACGAATCCTCTCCCGGGGCGATCGCCTGACCGCTCAGCGGATTGGGTTGTTGGCCTCGCAGGGGATGGCGGAGGTCGCGGTAGGGGGCTTGCCAAGGATCGGGATTCTGAGCACTGGGGATGAGTTGGTAGAACCGGGTAAACCCCTTGGAGATGGAGAAATTTACAATAGCAATTCGCTGATGTTGGCGATGATGGCGCGGCGTTTGATGCCAGGCGGGGCGCTGGCAGTGAAGCGCTATCATGCACTGGATGAGATGGCGGCGTTGGAGGAGGTCATCGCGAGGGCGCTGGATGAGAATGACATCCTGGTGATCGCTGGCGGCGTCTCGGTGGGTGATCGGGATCTGGTGAAACCGGTGTTGGAAAGGTGTGGGGTCGAGACTGGATTTTGGCGGGTGCGCCTCAAACCGGGGAAGCCATTCCTGTTCGGGCGGGGGGATTCGGGCAGGAAGTTGATCTTCGGGCTGCCTGGGAATCCGGTGTCGGCTTTCGTCACGTTTGAGGTGTTTGTTGCGCCTGCGCTGCGACGTTGGATGGGGGCACGGGAGGATGAGATCTTGCCGCGACCGATTCCCGTCGTATTGACCGAGGCGATTCGCAATGATGGGGATCGGCCGCACTATGTCCGGGGGATCTTGGATCGGGATGGGCGGCGATTTTTGCCGGCTGGCATGCAGCAATCGCATGCGCTGAATGGTTTGGCGCAGGCGGACGGGCTGCTGCGGGTGGACGCGGGGGAGTCATCGCCGGCTGGAGCCGAGGTGCTCGTCTTTCCGGTGGCATAAGGTCTTGGTCTGCCTTTAGTTTGCTCACCAGATGTTTATCCTACTGCTAATCTTCGGCCTGTTGATTGCCTTTGCGTTGTTTGCGAAGGCTCGGGTCGGTGTCGTCTTCGAGGACGGTAGCAAGCAGCCTCTGGCTGGCGGGCTGACCGGTGGCGAGGCGGCGCGGCGGATTTTGGCGCAGGCGGGGGTGACGGATGTTCAGGTGGTGGAGCGGAATGCCTATCACTCGGACTACTACGACCTGATGAAGAAGAAGGTGGTGCTGTCGGAGGGAAGTTATCGTGGGCGGACGGCGGTGAGCGTCGGGGTCGCAGCCCATGAGGCCGGGCACGCGCTTCAGCACGCTAGCGAGTATTCGCCGCTGGCGATGCGGATGTCTGCGGTGCGTGCAACGCACATTTTGGGTGGTCTATTTTTTGTGCTGCCAATTATCTTTGCGCTGTTAACAAAGCTGAATATGAAGATGGGGATGATGATCTGTGTGATCGGTTGGTCGGGACTGCTGTTGTTCAACTTGCTGACCTTGTCGGTTGAGATCGATGCGTCGGTGCGATCGCGCCGTGCCTTGCAGAAGGCTGGATTGATCAAGAAAGGTTCGGACACGACGCTGGTGAACAAGGTGATTAACGCGGCCGCATTGCGCGAACTCGGCGCGATCATAGAGTCGCCGAAGTTCCTGCTGTTTTCGTTGCTGCCGTTCGGCGGCGGGAGGAGGTAAAGCAGGCTGTCAGAACGTGTCCCGGCGTGTGGACTGTTGGAGTGCGGTCAAGCCGGATAGTTGCGTAGCTTTTAGGCTGCGTCCGCCGAATCGATCCCATTTTCTGATGGCCAGTGCGCGAACGGAATCCAAGGGCGTCTGACGTGCCGTCGAGAGCACTGGCCATGCGCAGGTGGGACTGCCGTTTCTGACGCAGCCTCTAAAGGCGACGCTACGTGGCTAAGGCTCTTTCCCTAGTAGGTGGGAAAGGGCGCTGTGCAGGTCTCCGAGACGGAATTTGTAGCCGTTCTCTTTGAGGCGCTCCGGGTAGACCGGGAGGTCGCCGAGCAGGGTTTCTCTGGCGAAATCTCCCAGTGCTGTCTTCATTGCGAAGGCTGGCACGGGGAGGATCGTCGGGCGTTTGAGAACCTTACCAAGCGCTTTGGTAAACTCCTTGTTCGTCGCCGGCTCGGGGGCAACGGCGTTGACCGGTCCCTTATAGCGATCGTCACTCAAGCAGGTGTGGATGATGTCGGTGAGGTCGTCGATGGCGATCCAGCTGAGGCGTTGCTTGCCGCTGCCAATCTTGCCGCCGACGCCAGCTTTGAAGGCTGGCAGCATGAGCTTCAGGCCACCTCCGCCGGGTGTCAGGACAAAACCGATGCGCAAGTTGACGACGCGGATGTCTGCTTCGCGGGCGGCGCGTGTGTTGTCTTCCCAAGCGCGACAGACTTCGGACAGGAAGCTGGTGCCGATGGGGGAGTCTTCATCGTGGGTGTTGAGTGCGTCTAGCTCGTAGTAGTTCACCCCGGAGGCGCTCAACATCACCGCAGGTTTTTCTGGGAGCCGCGCGATCGCTTCGCTGAGGAGTCTGGTGCCATCACGACGGCTCTCCAGAATTCGCGCCTTCTTCTTCTTCGTCCATAGGCCAGCTACATTTTCGCCAGCGAGATGGACAACGGCGTCGATTTTTCCAGCGTCTGTGAGGTCGATCTCACCAGCCTTGATATCCCAGCGGATGTCCTTGCTGCCCGCGCGCGGGTTTCGGGTCAGGGCGATCACCTCATGGCCGTTGATCTCTAGGAATGCGGTGAGGGCGCTGCCGACGAGCCCACTAGCCCCGCTGATGAGTACGCGCATCGGCTCGACCGGATTCTCGTGCTGGCGCTGGAGATCGGTGGTGGTGATGGCATGGCGGTAGCGGAACAGTTGGTCCAGCTGGCTGCGCACGTACCAGCCTCCAAAAAACTTTCCTATCGGCCCGAGTGGGACGCGGTATTCGATCGAGTCGTTGAGTTGAGATTTTTCAGCTCCCTGCTCGATGAAGCGATGCCGGTGCGTCCACTCGGCGAAGGGACCTTTGATCTGCGTGTCGGTGAAGTCGCCGTCCGGCTTGACGTTCTTCAACTCGGCGACCCAAGTCGACCAGACGAACGGGGCTAGGCGGGTCTTGATGATCGAGCGGGTGCCGTCTTTGAGTTCGTCGGGTTCGTCGACAAACTTAAATTTGACCCATGGGGGCACCAACCTCCGGAAGGCGCCCTTGCGGTGATGCCAGGCACCGAGCGCTGTCGCCGGCGCGTTGACGATGGAGGTGCGATCGAAGGTTTCGTTTTCCACGGCGTCTACTTGTCCTCTTCCTCGTCGAGTTTGATGATACGGATCTTGCCTTTCGGGGCGGGGGCTAGTGCACCCGCGAGAGACCCGCTGTCAGCCGGTATTGCATTGGTCAGCACCTCCGCTTGGTCGCCTTCGAGCGCGGAGCGCAGTGCTCCCTCTACCATCTGCCCACAGTGGATCTTCATCGGCGGGAGCGGTCCGAGCGGTTCGGAAAGATCGGTCGCCGAGAGATTTCTGGCTTCCTCGACCGTTTTACCCTTAAGCATCTCGGTGGCTAGACTGGCCACGGCGATCGCGGTCTGGCAGCCGAAACTCTGGAATGTGGCACGGTCGATGACCTTCTTGCCATCCTTCTCATCGAATTTCACCCACATTCGTAACATGTCGCCACAGTCGGGACTACCGACGGTGCCCACGGAATCGGCATCCGACATCTCACCCATGTTCTGCGGGTTGGCGATGGCATTGCGAATTTTCTCTTCGAAGTCTTCGGTCTCTTCAGGCATTAGATTGGGGTGGTTAGTCGAGTTCCAGGCGATAGCGTGGCAGGGAGGAGTCGATCTCTTGGCTGTAGGCGTCGATGCCGCCTTCTAGAGCATATACGTTCGAGAAGCCGTGACCGATGATAAATGCGGTGGCGTCGAGCGATTTACCACCGCTGTGATCGTAGAGGACGATCTGGCTGTCTTTCGGCCAGGTCCCGAAGATCTGCTGCTGGAGTTCTTGGCCGAACAACTGCGCGCCGGGGATCTTGACCGCCTCGAACTCCTCGCGGGTGCGCAGGTCGATGAGTTTGCAATCACCGGCGTCGAGTTTGATTTTCAGCTCGGCGGGGGAGATCTGGAGTTTCTGGTCGTGTTGGTTACTCGCCTCGATGTGGGCGATCGCTTCTGTCACGTCGATTTCCTCGTTGCGGCGGCAGACCTCGGCGAGGGTTTCCGTCGGCTGGAAGCCGCAGCTCTGACACCCCCCGATGTGGTAGCGGGCGAATAGCGCGCGACGTGCGCCTGGGGCGAAGGCCTCGACCTCGGCCATGGTTGAGTCTGAGGTGATGGCGAGAGTCATGCTCATGGTGTCAAGCTGGGTAGATTTGCAGCGCTTTCACGATCCGGAAAACGAAAAGTTTGGTTCCACCCTTCGCACATTTATTTCTAGGTTTCGCCTAAAAGTGACGATAGTCTTTGCCGGACTCAAATCATGCCTGACAACGAGCCGAAAATTTACCTTTTACCGAACTTGATGACCGCAGGGAACCTGTTTTGCGGGTTCATGGCGGTATTGACAGTTTTCAAGGGGATCCAGCTATCGGATGTGGCTGAGCTGAGTTCGTCCGAAGAGAAAATGGCGATGATGAAGCTGGCTTACGACCAGTATCAGCTGGCGATTCTCCTAATTTTTGGTTCCTGCCTATTCGATGTCCTCGATGGTCGCCTGGCGAGGTTGGGTGGGCAAGATTCACCATTTGGGCGCGAGTTCGACTCGATTGTCGATGTGGTTTCCTTTGGAGTCGCACCGGCCTTGCTGGTGTTCAAGGCGGTGCTGTTCGAGTTGCCGGATCGGATAGGGTGGTTGATCGCCTTCGTCTATTTACTCTGCGGGGCGATGCGCTTGGCGCGGTTTAACTGCATGGCGGCGGAGGGGACTGGGGGGAAGAATTTCCGCGGGTTCCCAATCCCTGCTGCGGCGGGGGTAATCTCATCCATCACACTGATGTTGATCTGGTTGAACGAGGGGTCACACGAGATCTGGTCGTGGAGCAAATACGTGCTCGCCGCCCTGATGATCTTCCTCTCGATGATGATGATGGGGCGCAAGGAGTACCCGAGTTTCAAACAGATTAGCTGGCGGACCCAAGGATCCCTGCCGCGTATTTTGGCGTTGATGCTGGTGCTGGTCTTTACCGCCTACAACTACCAGTGGATGCCTGCCGTATTGTTCGTTACCTACCTGCTCTACGGCTTCGTCCGACCTCTCCTGCCAGGGAACTGGCGGCGCGAGATCGAGGATGCTGAGAGCGATGTCGAAGAATAGATTTAATTTTGTAGATTTTAGATGCCGGATTTTTACCAACACCGATTAGTCACCACGCTCCACCAGTTAGCGGAACCGCCAGTAGAGCAGCAGGAGGCTGCTCTGGCGAAGTATGCCGAGCGCCGGCCGGTGACGCTGGTTCTTCCTGCGCTCTACTCGGAGGTTCAGGGGGAGGCGTTACCGAAGATCCTCGATCACCTCGCAGACGTCAAGTTTGTCGGCGAGGTGGTGATGAGCATGAACCGCATGGATGGCGAGCAGTTTGCCCACGCGAAAGACTTCCTCTCGCGGATGGGGCAACCACACAGGATCCTCTGGAACGATGGTCCGCGGGTCACCGAACTCTACAAGAAGTTGGAGCAGGCGCACCTGACCTCCTACGTGCCGGGGAAGGGCTACAATGTCTGGATGGCGATTGGATATATTTTGGCGAAGGGTGAGGCGCGGGTGATCGCGACGCACGATAGCGACATCCTCTCTTACCACCGGGAAATGCTGCACCGGCTATGCATGCCGACGATGCACCCGAACCTCGCCTACCAGTTCTGCAAGAGCTACTACGGGCGGGTATCGGATCGGATGTATGGCCGGGTGACGCGATTGTTCGTGGCGCCACTGCTGCGCGCGTTTCGCAATGCGATCGGGAACCATCAGTTGCTCGAATACTTAGAGAATTTTCGCTACCCGCTGTCGGGCGAGTTCTCGATGAGCCTCGATCTGGCTCGCACACTGAGGATGCCAGGGGACTGGGGACTGGAGATGGGAATGCTGTGTGAGGTCTACCGGAATACGACGATGCGCCGCATCTGCCAGGTCGACCTCGGCGGGAATTTCGAGCACAAGCACCAGCACCTTGGGGCGGACGAGACTGGCCCGAAGGAAGCGAGCGAGGGCTTAACCAAGATGGCGCGCGATGTGGCGCTGGCGCTCCTGTCGAACCTAGTCGCAGACGGGGTGGTGTTGTCGGAGGCATTGATGAAGACCGTCCGCTTCACCTACGAGCGCATGGCGAAGGAGAGCATTCAGCGCTACCATGATGACGCGACGATCAATGGCCTGCAGTATTTCCGCCACGAGGAGGCGGATGCGGTCGAGGCATTCACCCGGGCGTTAGGTGTCGCAGGGCGGGCGTTCTTGAAAGAGAGCTATGTGTCGCCGCAAATCCCGAACTGGAACCGCGTGAACTCGGCTTTGCCGGACTTCGGCGAGCAGTTGCTGGATGCAGTCGAGGCGGACAATGCTTAGGGCTTGTCAGTAAATAACTCCTACAATCTGCTGGTTATTTTGGCCATCACCCGCGTTAGCTTCCTACTCGAAACCTCGCCACGAACTACTCGTGTAGCGCGATACTGGAACCTCGATTAGACGGATTCTTCGGACGGACAGGAGTGTCCGCCGTACGCTGCAGGTGCTTCCGCGACACAGAAAAAGCCGCGCCGGATTTCTCCAGCGCGGCTCTCAATTGATTCGTCTCTTAGGAGCTTACTCCTTGCCGTAGATTTCCACTTCGACGTAGTGGTTCATCTCGTTGGCGGTGTTGCCTTTGCTGTAGAGGCGGACGTAGCGTCCCTTCTTGCCCTCTGGCTCGACGATGCGGCCGTGGTTGGTCTCGATCCACGCTTTGTCGTCGCCCTTGCCCATCTCAGAGCTGTTGTCGTGGTCGTTGTTGTAGACAGTGGTGACGTCTTTTTCGAACTTGGGATCGTTGGAGATCTGGACGACGACGTCGATGTAGGCGCGGGCGTTCTTGTGGAAGTGCCACAGGACGATGCCGTAGATCTCGTGCTCTTTCTCGAGGTCGATCTGCACCCATTGTTTGTCAGGGCCGAGTTCGACGTAGCTGCCGTCAGCGCCGTCTTTGTCACCGTCGGTGATCATTTCGAGATCGCCGATGATCGGCAGGTCGTCGCTGGCGGTGACTGGCTTGTCACGGCTGATCTTCTTGGTGCCTTCAGGGGCGTTGAGCTTCAGCGTCGGAGAGCCTGGCTTCTCGAGGTTCGGTAGCTTGGTTGCGACCGGGGTGCCGATGAACATCGGTTTCGGGAATCTGATTCCGACGTCTTTCCAGGCGCTCTTGTCAGCTTTGTCTTGCGCGTTGGCAAGGCAGAGGCTCGCGGCGGCTAGACTGAGGCCAATGGCGGATTTTTTTAGGATATTATTCATTGCAGTTCGTTTCGTAGGTTTTGTCCCAGTAATATGGGCAGGTGGTTGATCAAGAAAGCATCATCACTTTCCAGAATTGTCTTGTTACCTATAGGACGGTGGGGCGTTACAACTCTAGGGAGTCGCGCCTTCTGGAGCTGGTGGGGTCGGCTCAGGAGCTGCCTCAGCTTCGCCTTCAGGTACCGGTGCGGGCTCTGGGGCAGGGGCCGGTGCGGGAGTGTCGCGAACCGAGTCATCGGGATCGAGCTCTGGGGCATTTTTATAGTCGAAATCCGAAGGATCGAGTTCCACGCGGGCCTTGGTATCGAGGGATTCGAAGATTTTCAAGATGCTGACCGTGGAGCGGAAGGCTTCTTCGACCGGGCAGTTGAGATCCGCTTGGGTCGCCTTGTCGCCCTTGCGAACGGCCTCGACGAAGTTGCGAACGTGTGGTGCGTGACCTGGCTCGGTGAGCGAGACTGGGATCTCGTATTTCGCCGGAGCGGCGGATGTCCGGGCGTCGGTGATGGTCGCGAGGTGCTTGGTCGGCGGTGGGGTGTACTCGTTCTGCCAGAACTTGTGTTTGATGTCCTTCTTCTCGAGTTCCCTCGTAAGGAGTGGATCCTTACCCTTCGTCGCCGCGTCCCACTGCGCCTTGTCAGCGTGACTCTCTGCGTAGACCTGGTTGACCTTGTCGTCTTCGGAGATGGCGATGGATCCGAATTCGCCCATGAATTTCTCGTAGAAATTCTGCGAGCCGGTGGTGGTGAGAACCTGGTAGTAAGCGCGCGAGACGAGATCGTCACCGGTGCCCGCCTTGGTGCCCCAGTCGGAACGCTTGGTAAGGTATTCGTAGAAGAGCATCACGTTGTCCGCATGCTCGTAACCGATCTTGATGTTGCGCACGGTGTCGCGGATTTCCTCGTCGATGGTCGGATCCTCGCCGGCATCGGCAGCCTCTTTCTCATCATCAGCCACCCACTGTTGCAGGAGACTTGAGACGTATTCCTCGGTGTAATAGTCGATGCCGCCGGTAGCGGTCACGGAGAACGGTTCGGTCTGGAAGAACCAGTTGAAGATGTCGATCTGGTGCGCGCCGAGGTCAGAGATAATCCCACCGCCGTACTTCTTATACATGCGCCAGTTGATCAGCTCGAACATGCCCTCGACGCCTTTTTTGAAGCCGAACTGCGTGAGGATATCATCCTTGAGATACTGGCGTTTCTTCTTCGGGATTGGGCGCGGCTGACTCGCGCTGTAGGAGCGGTTCCACTGGCCGTAGGCGTGGGTGATCCAGCCGAGGAGTTTCTCCTCGTAGACCACCTTGTTGCGCACGTGGAGGTAGCGTGGGTTGCTGCGGCGCTGGTGGCCGATCTGGCAGAGCTTGCCGGTCTCGACCTGTGCTTTCACCATGTCAGCGGAGCGCGCGATGGTGTTGGACATTAGCTTTTCGCAATAGACGTGCAGTCCCGCCTGGAGGGCTTTGCGCGTCCAGTGGTGATGGTAGTAGTCTGGGCAGGCTATTAGCACACCGTCGAGCTGCAGATCTTTTGCCTCATCGATCAACTGCTGCGGATCGAGGTAGCGTTTAATCTCGGTGCCGTCGGCGCCAAAGCCTTTCTTGCTGGCGCGAAGACGCCCATACATGCCGCCGACCGCGTCTTTGCGGATGTCCGCGACAGCGCCGAACTTTACCCCGTCGACCACGCTGGACGCTGCTCGGAGCGCCTCTGCCTGGGCACCACAACCGATGATCCCGAGGCGGACATCGTCACTATCAGTGCCGATCTGTCCGATGGCTGTTTTGCTGGTGACAATCAGACCGATACCGACGCCTGCGGCGCCGCTATTTCGGAGGAACCCGCGCCTAGTCAGCGAACTTGCAGGGCTGATTAGCTCAGTGTTTTCCGCAAGGTTTGCGGTCGGTGGGGTGGTGGCGTCTGCTTTGGTGTTCATGGCTTGTTGGGAGTACTTAATCGAACGTTCGGGTGGAGAAATTTAGTCCTTCGAGCGCTTCGAAGATGAATCGTCGTCGGAGTCGCCGCCTTTGCCCATCGCTAGGCGGATCAAACCGTCGACGCCGAAAACTTGGTAGCGTGCGAGGGAGAGGGCACCGACGACAAGGCCGATCTCAATTCCACGCTCGACGATTTCTGGGTCGGCACCGATCGTTGCGAGGCCGAAGGTGAGGGAGATGAAGACGAAGCCGGCCGCCGTGAGGCTGGCGCGGGAGAAGAGTCCAATCAGCACCCAAACTCCGATGATGAGAAGCATCCAGCCGAGGGTGCTAGCGAACTGCTCGATCATCCACAGTTGCAGCGGGCTGTCGTTGTTCATGGCAGAAGTGATTCGACCCATGTTTTCATTGTAGATTGCCCCGGATCCTTCGCCGAAGACTTTGTAGACCCAGTAGGTCGCGGTTTCGCCAGTTTCTTCGTTGGTGACCGAGACTTTGGTTTTCCACTTTTCGAGTCCGGCGAAGAGGAGGCGCATGCCGATCCAGAGACGGAGTAAGAGTGCACCGAAAGCGAGACCGATGCAGTGGCAGGCGGAGTGGGAGGTATTAGAGTTGTTAGACATGATAGAGGTTCGAGTTGGTTGGTTTTAGTCTGCGAAAAACTGCAAAAACTTTAAAACTCCAAGCATTAACCAGAATCGAAGTGGTTTGCAACCGGGAAAAGCTCAGTCACAGACCCCTACGGATCTCATAATTTCGTTTAGTTACGTCCAGATTCCGAAATGGGGACGCGTTTTTGGTAAATTCTGGGTTTGTCTTGGGTCGGAAAAAATGGTGTAATTATCTGCAATGATTCAATAAGAAAAATTCTTCTATGTTTCGTCCCCCTAATCAACTCTGGGCACTCGTGTTTGTGTGTGTCGTACTGGCGCTGCCGCTCCCACCGGTAGAGCGCTCCCTCGCTGACCAAGACGGGGGAGCGTTACAGCCCCGTTTAGGGGCGCAACCAGCGGCGGACGAGGTAGCGGGAGATCGGGCTCCGATCGAAGGGGGGGAGGCTGTTGCACCGGTTTCGGCGACGGATTTGGCCGCGCTTGAGGACCGGATCTTGGCTCGCGTCCGACATCAGATGCACGGTGAGGTCGACGATTTGGCCTTGCGCAGCATGGAGCAGGCGATGCGACGGTTGCGTGACCGGGAAGGGGAGGCGGCGCCGAGGCCGCTGGGTAAAGTTCTGCGACTGACATTCGAACTCGAACCGGAGATCGCGGGCATCGCGCCGGTGTCGGTTCTGACGCGTCGGACCGATTACTCTGCGTTTGCTGATACGGTTTTGGGAGGAACGTCGTTCCGACTGAACATCGCGGGTGATCTGAGCTTGAAGGGGCTCTACCAAGAAAAATTGGTGTTGGATTTTTCGACGCTCTTGCAGTTCTCCGATCGGGGCAACAACGAGAGCGGAAGCAGCGGCGCTTCTGGGAGTGCGGAGGTGATGATCGGTGAGTCGGAGGTGCTGATGTCCGTCGGGGCGCGGGATTTGGTGCTGACGGTTAGCGAGGTGAGGTAGGCGTGCTGATGGGGGAGTTGGAGTTGGCACTGGGGGACGGTGGTTGGGCGCGGTGGGGAGTGAGGCGTTGATTGGACTGTTGAATTTCTCTAGCCGATGCGAAGAATCCGGAACTTCCAACTTCTACTTCTACTCCCGACAGCGTGAGCCTGAATCAGGTCGGATACTTCGGGCGGACAGGAGTGTCCGCATTACGAGGGGCCGTCGGGATCGCGTGCCCAGGGAGTGCCGGTGGTGTCAGCATTTGGCTTTGAGGTGACTGTTTCGGGCTTCTCTCTTGGCTCAGTGCTGACTTGATCTAACACGTGCTTAAACGTGCTTAAACGTGATAATCAATGAGAATGCGATGGCTGGGTAGAGCAGCAGATACGCAATGGCTGCGAGGAAGCTCGGCTCGTCGACGAGGGGGATTAGACCCTCCCAGATCGAACCCGCGCCCGCGATCAGGGACCCGATGATGCCGAGGGTGAGGATGAGCTGCCGTTTCTTGCGAGGCGGCTAGCGGTTCTGCTCGTAGATCGGGACGACTTGCGGCATGTAGGCTTCGAGCCTGGCGATGCGGGTCGAGTCAGAGGGGTGGGTGCTCATGAATTGTGGCGCGCCGCCGCCGCCTTTGAATTTGGAGAAGCGCTCCCACAGCCCGATCGATTCGCGCGGATCGTAACCCGCGCGTGCCATGTAGAGCGCACCGAGCTCATCCGCCTCGAGCTCCTGGGTGCGTGAGAATTTCAACACCGCCCCGGTGGCTCCGACGCCGACGCCAGCGAGGATGGCGGTCTTCCTGCCGCGCGACATCTCCTCGTTGCGGTTGAGGATCACTCCCGCGGCGGCCGTACCGACCCCGGCGAGGATCTGCTGGGACATGCGTTCGCCGCTGTGGCCAGCTTTGACGTGGCCGATCTCATGACCGACGACTGCCGCGAGCGATGCTTCGTTCTGCGTGATTTGAAATAATCCGGTGTGCACCCCGACTTTCCCGCCGGGGAGCGCGAAGGCGTTTGGCGTGTCGTCTTCGAAGACGACAAATTCCCACTCAGCACCAGCCATTGTGATGACCTTGGTGAGGCGGGCAGCGACCCGCTGCAGCTGGCCGTTGTAATTGGGATCGCGCGAGATTTTCTTCTGCTGCTTGTATTTCTGGAACTCGGATAGCCCCATCTCTTTTTGTTTGGCTGCTGGGATGAAAGAGACCTGCTTGCGACCGGTGTCCTCGACGGTGGAGCAGGACGAGAGCGCGAAGGCGGTGAACAGCGCCACCGCGACGAAAGATGGGAGAATCTGGCACTTCATTTAGTAACTATAACGAGGCCATCGCTTCCGTAAAGGGGGCGTGTGCGGCTTGCCGGCTGATCTGGTTTTCCCTTAGATTTTACCCAAATGAACATCCGATTAGAACACAGCCGCGCCGTGACCCAGCGCCATTTTCTGCGCAATTGTAACACTGGCCTGGGAGCCGCTGCGCTCGGACCGCTGATGGGGCCGCGGGCGTTCGGCGCGGCGGATCCGCTCGCCCCTTAGGGCTTGTCAGTAAATAACTCCTACAATCTGCTGGTTATTTTGGCCATCACCCGCGTTAGCTTCCAACTCAAATAGCCCGCTATAATCGCTGAAATCTGCCTTGGTGCTGGCTAAAATTTCTG
>JBLHKE010000078.1:0-16559 GCA_047619485.1 Verrucomicrobiales bacterium
GAATTTTAGCCAGCACCAAGGCAGATTTCAGCGATGATAGCGGGCTATTTGAGTTGGAAGCTAACGCGGGTGATGGCCAAAATAACCAGCAGATTGTAGGAGTTATTTACTGACAAGCCCTTAGCCCTCTCTGGCACCTTCCCGAGCGAGCCGTCGAACGCCTCTTTGCCCTCGCGCAAACTCCACCCGTAATTGTCACCATTCTCGATCAGGTTCACCTCTTCACACTTCGCCTGGCCAACATCCGCACACCAGAGGGATGCGGCGTTAGAGGAATGTTTTTAAATTTGTACTAGGTTAGTATGTGCGCAACGGTTGCTCCATACGAGCTGATATACACTCCAACGACGACGGTTTGGTCACTGTTAGTGCGACCCTCCCCCCGGGCGAATCGATGCTCGAGAGCGAGCGTAGAGTGCAGGCAGCCGTCAACAAAATCGGCTGCGCGGCGACCGGCGAGTGCCTGCAACGCTTCGACACCGACGGCGCCAAGCTCGAAGTAGGCGGCCGCAAACTCACCAGCAGCGGACTGCGTCCGAAGGACTGCCAGACCCCCTACGGCGTCACGCCTACTAGCGCTGCAAGGGCGGCGCCACCTACTGCCCACTGGAATACGGTGCGTGCATCATGCGCACGGCCACACCGCTCTTCGCGATGCAGACATCGTTCAAGTACGCGAACAACGACGCCACCACCGTCGTGCGCGACCTCGAGCAACACGGCCGCAAGGTCACGCGCAGCTACGTGCTCGAGGTCGCCGCCGACGTCGCCTCGGTAGTCGATGAGAAAGACAACTGGATCGGCAGACACCCTGCATGGAGAGTTCGAAGTGGCGCGCGCTGGCAAGCGCGACGGCACGGCAGAAGCCGAGTCTCTCGACCGTGCCATCAGCTACTTCGGCAACCGCTGGGAACAGTTCTGGGCGAAAGCGACACGCTTCG
Source organism: Verrucomicrobiales bacterium (assembly GCA_047619485.1). Lineage (GTDB taxonomy): Bacteria > Verrucomicrobiota > Verrucomicrobiia > Verrucomicrobiales > DEV007 > JBLHKE01. Next base: position 942 of record JBLHKE010000078.1, read on the forward strand.
GCGTTCACGAAGATAAACAAACCGAAGCGCAAGAAGAAGATATAGCAGTGACACGAACAGAACCATATAGATCTATATCCAATTACAGTTTACTAACGGCGCACCCATTTTTCGTAAGTCTCAATGGGATTAGAGATTCCACTTCACAAAACTCAATTGGGCAGCCGCAACCTACCCGATCAACTCGTCAATCACCTGCCCACCGAACTGCGAGAGCTGTTTGTAGCGTCCGCCGTGGAAGTAGGTGAGTTTGTTGTCATCTAGACCCAGAAGGTGCAGCAGCGTCACGTGGAAATCCCGGATCGGGTGTGCCACCTCGACCGCCTCGGCTCCAAGTTCATCTGTTGACCCGACGACTCCTGGCTTCACACCACCACCAGCGAGCAACATGGCCATCGCGTCAGCATTGTGGCCGCGACCTAGCGAGTAGACGCCTCCGCGCTTGTTGTTGTCGGGCGTGCGTCCAAACTCGCCAGTCCACACGACGAGCGTGTCGTCGAGCATCCCGCGCAGTTTGAGATCGCGAATAAGAGCTGCCATCGGCTTGTCGACGCTCTTGATGCGCGACGAGTGGCCGCGCTCGAGGTAATCGTGGCTATCCCATCCACCGGAGAAAATCTGCACGAAACGTACCCCCTCTTCGACCAGCCGGCGCGCCATCAAGCATTGCCGACCAAATGCCGCCGTGGCGGGATCATTGAGGCCGTAACTCTCGCGGATGGATTCGGGCTCGCTGTCGATGTCGATGACATCCGGCACGGACATCTGCATGCGGTAGGCTAATTCGTAGCTCTCCATGCGCGACGCCAGCGCCTCGTGTTCCGGGTGTTTTTCGGCGTGTTGCTGGTTGATGAATGAAAGTTCGTCGAGAGCACGCCGCTGGTGCTCTCGGCTCTTGAACGGCTGAGATTGCAGATCGAGGATCGGCGAACCCTCTGGGCGCAGCGTCGTGCCCTGAAAATGCGCCGGTAAGAATCCGTTCGACCAATTGCGTGATCCACCTTGTGGCAACGCCAGTTCGGTCATGACGACGTAGCCTGGCAGGTTCCTATTTTCCGAACCGAGACCGTAGGTAGCCCAAGAGCCGAGCGCCGGATCACCACCGAGGCGGCTGCCAGTGTTCATGTGAAACAGTGCCTCCGGGTGGTTGAGCGATTCAGCCTGGCAACCGCGGTAATTGCACAGCTCGTCGGCGACGAACGGATCTGCCAGGTGCTGCCACTGATCCGACATTTCGATATCATTGGCACCGACTTTTCGCGAACCAAACGGGCTACCGACGAAAAACTTGAAACCGTTTGCAAGGCCGGCAGTGAGCTTCGACTCGGTCTTGTGTAGCTGCTGGAGTTTTGGCTTTGGATCGAAGGTATCAATATGGCTCGGCCCGCCCTCCATGAACAGCATGATACAGGCCTTGGCTTTCGGTTCATGCATCGGCCGCTTGATCTCTAGCGGGTTGGTATTCTGATCGTCTTCAGCAACGAGCTGATCGGTGAAAGCGGCGGCGCCGAGGGAGGCGCTGAGCCCGTAGAGAAACTGGCGGCGGGTGGCGGCGGTGGAGGGAGGGCGTGAGCAGATCATCGAATGCTTGGGTTGGGTGGCGCTAGTGGGGAAGGTTTGAATATCCAACACGGAATTTTGATATTCCTCCCCAGCAACTAATACACATAAAGAAACTCATTTGAATTAAACACGAGCACACACACATCCGCCAGAGCCCTCGTCTCCGCACTGACATCCGCGGCTTTCTTATCGCGTTCGTAATTCTCAAACACCGGCAAGATCTCATCATACTCAAATGGCGATCCGGAGAACTCTTCCACCAGCGAACGTGTAATTTTGGTCGGATAGTCAGCCTTTGGCGGCTCCACCTTCGCATGATAGACCTGCATCTCCTCCACATAGCGCATCAGATGCGCCAGCTCATCGGCACTCGGCTGGCGGCTAAAGGCCAAGTGATAGATCCGCGCGATCTGTTTCTCCAAGCAATCCGCGTCCTCCTGCACCCGCAGCGCAAAGGCGATGCTCCGATCCGTCACGGTATCACTATTCAATAGCGAGAAGGCCTGCGGCGTCACGGCGGCGGCATCGCGCTCCTCGCAGGAATCGTTCGGATTCGGCTGGTTGAATAGCTCAAGGAATGGATCAGCCTGGCCGCGCACCCGATAGGCGTAGATCGTGCGGCGATTGCGCTGCGCAGGTGTCGGCGATGGCTGGTAGGCGGGCGCGATCGAGAACTGGATCATGCGCGGCTGCAGCGCGACCTCCATGTTGATCTCGGGGCGGATCGGGATTCCACCCATCTTCGGATTGAGCTCACCACTGACGCTCAACATCGTATCGCGCATCTCTTCGGCCGAGAGGCGGCGCGGGGTGAAGTAGGCGAGGAGTTTATTATCGGGATCACGGTGACGCAATTGCTCCATCTCCGGGTGGCGCACCGACTGCCTATAGGTGCCGGACATCATGATCATCTTGTGCAGGCGCTTGATCTTCCAACCGTTCTCCACGAAATCAGCCGCGAGCCAATCGAGCAGCTGCGGGTGCGTTGGCTTACCGCCTTTAGCACCGAAGTTGTTCGGGTTGCCGGCGATCGGTTTGGCGAAGTGGTGCTGCCAGATGCGGTTGACGATCGATCGTGAGGCCAACGCATTCTGCGGGTCCACGACCCATTCGGCAAACGCCTTGCGGCGCCCGTAGACGCTGGTCGGCAGGGCATATGGATCCCCCGGTTTCGCATTCCCGGCCGGGATGCCGAGAACGCTCAACACACCCGGACTCACCTTGCCACCGGGCGCTTGGTAGGAACCACCCATGAAGATTCGACTATCCGGATCCCAGTGCTTGTCGTGCTTGCGCTTCGGCTCCATCCGCAGTTTGCGCGCGAACACATTTTTCGGATCGGGACCACTGTAGACCGCCAGCGCGAATGGCTCGTAGCGCTCTAGGCGACGATTCCAGATCCACTCATCCTGCTCGCGCACCTTTAATCGACCTTTGTCGACGTAGTCCATCCCGACGTGGCGCGGCGGCTTCTTCTCGTCCGGATCGCCCTTGCGCGCATTGTTGTCTTTATAGGGGAGGTTGTTCTCCTCATACCACCTTTTCGCGGCGGTCTCGCGCTTGTTCACGAGTGCGTTCTTTCTCTGGGTGGCGAAGTCCAGCAGGCGCTTCACCTCCGCCTTCGAATCGGCGTCGCCTAGCGTCTCGCCCGCACCAAACGGAGCAGGCCGCTCAGCCATCTGAGTGGTCGCGAAGGTGGCATACATGCGGTAGTAATCGCGGGTCGGCAGCGGGTCAAATTTGTGGTCGTGACATTTAAAACAACGCATCGTCGTCGAGAGAAATGTCTGCCCAACCGAGTTGACTACGTCGTCGAGATAGAGCTGACGGGCCTCGCCTTTCATCACCATCGCATTGTCGAACGGCCCCATGCGCAGGAAGCCGGTCGCAACCACCATCTCCGGGTCGTTCGCATCGATCTCGTCACCAGCGAGCTGCTCTTTAACAAACTTGTCGTAGGGCTTGTCCTCGTTGAACGAGCGGATCACGTAGTCGCGATAGCGCCAGGCATTGGAGCGCTCGTAGTCGTTGGAGAACCCAGCCGTGTCAGCGTAGCGTGCGACGTCTAGCCAGTGCTGCCCCCAGCGTTCGCCGTAGTGCATGCTGGCAAGTAAGCGATCGATCAAGTCGGACCAGGCCTGCTCCGGATCTTTTCTCCACACCTGGCCAAACTCGTAGGTCTCGGCAGGCGTCGGTGGCAGACCGTGCAGATCGTAGGTCGCGCGCCGGATCAATGTGCGCGAATCTGCCTGCGACGCGGGATTAGCCTTAGCTTGTTTCAATTTTGCACGGACAAAAATGTCTACCGCATTCGAGTTTGGATCATTCAGCTGCGGCTTCTTGACCGGGCGGAACGCCCAGACGTCTTCCGGCAGGTAGCGCCGATACGTCCAGCCATCGCCGAGCCCGCCGATCGTCTTCACCAAGGTTCCATCTTCCGTCACCTCACGGCTGCGCTCTTCGAGACGGATCGCGGTCTGCACCTCTTCGCTCGGCCAGGGCGCGCCGGCGTTGATCCACTGCGCAACCTCTTCGATTTGCCCCTCGCTGAGACGATCGTTCTCCTTTGGCGGCATTTCGATATCGGGGTCGTCCCAGCGGATCGCCGTCATCAGGAAACTCTGGTCAGCGTGCCCGAGGACGAGCACTTCCGCACCGATGTCGCTCCCACCTTTGAGATATCCCTCTCGGGTGAGCGTGTTGAAATCGCCCTTGATCTTCTCCGCGTCATCGCCGTGGCAGCCATTGCACTTCAGGGCAAGCAGAGGACCAACCTTCAACGTAAACAATTTCTCAGCCTCGCTCGGTGCGGCGGCGCCGGCCGCGGTCGCCAGGATCAAGAATAGGGATAGTTTTTTGAACATATTAGGGTTTTCCGATCTCATACAGCTGGGAGATTTCTGCTGCGCTGAGAGCCTCCGAAAAAATGGCGAACTCGTCGATCGCACCATTGAGGTTGCGCACGGCGAAGGCTGGATCGGAACGGTATGGCTCACTCCAGTTCCCGATCGATGCCGCACCGATCTTAACCTGCTCTACCAGATAGCCGTCCGGCACCGCCTCGCTGCTGATCTGCTTGCCGTCGACGTAGTGGGTCACGCGCCGGGTCGTAGTGTCGTAAGTCGAGGCGACCTGCATCCAACGCCCGCTCATCGAGGTATCCCAGATCGGCGGCGAGTAGAAAACGTGTTTGTCGGGGCGTTCCGAACTCCCCTTTTCGAGTTTTTTTACCGAGAAGAACAGACGCCCGTCCGCCATGATCTGCCAGTGCGGCTCGCTGAGTTCGTGGCCATCGGTAAGGAACAGCGAGTTCCACCAGCGGTCGAGGCTGTCGATGCGTACCCAGCAGTAAAGTGTAAGCGCAGAGTGGCCACCGGGAATCGTCATGCGTACGCGGCTGCCCATCGGGCTGAAGTCGAGAGCCTGGCCCTGACGCTCCCAGCGATCGGAAGCACGCTTGGCTCGGACGATCGTCCCATCGCGCCCCGCACCGGAAACGTCGTCGACCATCCGATGGCCGTCCTCCTGTCGATCCATCGGAAAATAGGCCAATAGCCGCGGGTCTTGGCGGAGCTTGAGGCTGTGCGCGCGCCATGCTTCGTATCGCTCGATCTGCGAGTCCTCAAGATCGACGATCCCGGGAAATTGATCGGCACTCGACGCCACAGCACTCCTCTCTCCCTGCGCCGACCAGCGCAACGAATCGCCATCAACCAAGCGCTGAACCGGCTTCTGCAACGGGTGCCATTCGATCTCGCCATCGAGCACGTGCAACTCAGTATGGCGATCGGTCACGTCGATCGTGAACTCGGTGCCGAGGTCGACCACATCCCCTTTCGCGGTGCGCACGCGGAAGCCATGCGCTGGCTCGGGAACAATCGCCCGAACCCTACCAAACAGCACCGACATTTCCATCGTCGAATGAATCTCAAACTCTGCGGCGCCCTCCAGGATCACGGTCACGCCACTGAACAGATCCAACTGAACGATCCCAGATTCCAGGCGCACCATGCCAGCAGGCAAAAGATCACCCCGACCGAAATTTCGCTGATGCGCCCAGACCGCATTCGATTGCTCAGCCAAGACACCGAAGCCCACCGCTGCGGGCTCTGGTTTGGTCGCCACCAGCGGCGCAAAATTCCCGGCGCTACCAAATTTCCAACCGAGCACACCGCCAACTAGAAGCAGTGCCGCGGCAGCGATCCACGGCAGGCGCTGCCGCCAGTTGGTCAGTTCAATGATGTTCGATTCTTCAGCGGCATCTTCGCTCTCGATCTGCAAGGCGGTGTGCAGCTTCAAGCGCTCGTAGTAGGCCGCACGCGCCTCAAGATTAACATGCAGCTCAGCTTCGAGGCGCAGGAAATCAGCCTCCGAACACGCGCCATCGAGCAGATCGTCGACGAGTTGGTCTAGCTCGTCGTGTTTCATAGTTTTGCCTCCCCGAGACGAAGCTTTCCTTCGATGCATTTCTGCAAACGGTTGCGCAACCGGTGCAGGGTCACACGCACCCCGGCAACACTGCGCCCCGTTTCGTCGGCGTATGTTTGCAGCGGAGTGTTGTTGAAATAACGATGAGTAATCAGGTTACGATCGGACTTCTTCAGCTCGTCAAGACAGGTTCGCAGAGCTGACTGCCGATCATCGAAATCGTCCGCCATCGCCGGCAGTTCGTCGGCGAAAATATCCTCGAGATCCTCACTGAAAACCAAGCGCAAATCGCGCGCCTTCTGTTTGCGAAAATTCAACACCTCAAAGCGGACGATCGCGAAGATCCATGCTTTAAATTTCGTCCCCAACTCGAAATCGGCACGCTTGCGCCAGATTGTAGAGTTCGCCTGCTGCGCCACGTCGGCGGCCGCCGGGTTCCCAGGCAGGAGCGAAGCGACGTATAGCCGCAACGCGCCCTGGTGCTCGGTCAGCAGTGCGACGAACTCGGAATCTGGTTCTTTGTCGGATTCGGCCATGGAGGGTTTCGGAGGCAAATGGAGCGGCACTGAGAAATGTTAACCGGAAATCGTACAAAAGTCATTTTTGGGTGGGTCTTGGAGGGGAATGCTCCTCTCTGCCCCCCTTGCGGCATCGGCAACTTAGATTATATTTCCGCCCCCCAGTCTGTCACTGCCCCCATGAATTACTCCCGCCTCCTACGTTGCGGCTTGCCGCTGCTTGCGCTCGTCCTGCTCTGGTCCCTGCCTCGTCACAACGATGCACATCAATCCGATCATCGAGTTGCTGACGAATCAAGACCTCCACACTCGGCCTACTCGGGCGAGGGACAGCTTAAGCCCGAGGGTTTCAAGGCATGGCTAGACGATTTCAAAAACTCGTCTGATCGAGGAGATCTGCAGCAAGGCATCCGGATTGCCCAACAGCGTCGCCAAGCTCTGAAGCAGCTCATCCAGACAAATCCACAACTCGCCTTGCAGTTCGCCATCTCCCCGCAGCAGCGCGCCCAATTACCGGAGGAGATCACGGCCCTACTCGAAACCCCGATCTCCGCCGCTGGCGAATTTGAAATGATTGTCAGCTGCTACACCGGCGAGGCTCGTCGTCCGACTGACGCACCCGAGCTAGAACGATTCGTCACTATCGGCGCGCAACGCTTCCGTGCCTTCACGTTCGGTAGGCGCGCAGAGATGCAGACCAAGGATCGCATCTCGCTGCACGGGATCGCCATCGATGACGTGCTAGCCCTCCACCCGGATCCGGTGCGGAGGCTGCCTGAGCAAAACAACATCGTCGTGGAAGTTTTCGGAGCACAGCAAAATTTCGTTAGCGAGGACGAACTCGATCACTACATCACCAGCCTCCTCGCCTACGAAAACTCACCCGGCGCAGCCGAGAACCTAATTGCCAGTGACGATGACCCACCAGTCGCTAACAGTACCTGGACTGAGGGGAACAAGCGCATCCTCTACTTACGTGTGCGGTTCGCGGACCAGGATCCGAGCTACGAGCCGGTCTCGCTCGCTTCGGCAACAAGTCGCCAAGCAGACGTGGCGGAACATTTCAGGCTCGCATCATATGGTAAAATGTTAGTGACGACCGTCTTCCCCGACGTCATCAACCTCTCGATGAACAAATCGGAATACGTCGGCAATGGGCTCGGGACGATGATGAACGAGGCACGTGCCCTCGCCATCACGATGGGCCAGGCGGAGGGTGAGGACTGGGACTACAACAACTACGACTTCTACACGATCGTTTCGTCTGGTGGCATCGGAGGCTATGCTGGCATCGCACAGGTCGGGGGTCGCAAGAGCCACCTCCAAGACACCTCGTTGCGTACCGCAGGACATGAGTTCGGCCACAATTTCGGGCTCGGGCACGCGCACTACAACTACACGAGCGACTTGAACCCTCGCGGAGCCACGCCGACCAACGGGCTTGCCCGGGTCGAATACGGACACCGCTTCAGTATCATGAGCGGGCAGAGCGGCAGCGATTTGAACAACCCGGCACTGCCCCATTTTACCGCCCATGAAAAATGGCGCCTCGACTGGTTGACCGACGCGGATTTCACCGACATCACCAGCGGAAGCCAGTCAGGCACCTTTCGGCTCTACCAGAACGATGACATCGATGCGACCGGTATCCGAGCACTGCGCCTTCCATCCGGCGGGGCGCTTTCGAAGTACTGGCTCAGCTACCGTTCGGCCTGGCGGCAACCTATCCGCAGCTCGAACAACGATTACTTGCTCAACGGCATCGTCTTCGACTGGACTGGCAGTGGCGGTGGCAGCAGCACACTCTTAGACATGACCCCTTTCTCTGATGAAGGATCGCAAGGCGGTGCTTCCTGGACACGCGACAACAGTGACAAGTGGGACGCGCCGCTCCTGATCGGACGCACCTACACCGATGACGAAAGCCTGGTCAGCGTAACGCCGATCGCACGCGGGGGAGCAGCACCAGATGAATACATCGATGTCTACGTGCACCTCGCAACTGGAATGGAGAGCACGTTGGTCGGTGAGAGCGACGCGTGCCGGGCGATCATCCCGAATGCGGCGACCGCCACCGGCACCGGCTGGACGGCGATCTCATTCGACGACACAACCTGGCCATTCTCCGGCCCATCCGGCGTCGGCTACGATGAGAGTCCGGACTACGAACCCTACTTTGGCGTGGACGTCGAGAGTGCGATGAACAACCAACACGAATCGTGCTACATCCGCATCCCATTCACGATCGATAGCGCTGTCGACCTGGCAGATATCGTCTCGCTGAAACTACGCATGCGCTACGATGACGGCTTCGTCGCCTACATCAACGGGATCAGAATAGCCGAGGCCAACGCCCCGGGCACACCTGATTGGGAATCGGGTGCGACGAGCAACCACAGCGACATCTCGGCGGTCTCGTATGATGATTTCTCAGCTGATGCCGCGCTCGGCGCGCTGGTCAACGGCAACAACGTGCTCGCCATCCACGGCCTGAACAATGGCCAGAGCAGCTCGGATTTCCTCATCCAAGCAACACTCGCCGCAGTATTTACAGCGGGGCAAAACTCCCCGCCCAGCGTGTCACTCGCCGCCGACACCATCGTTGCAAGCGTCGGCCAAGACATCACCTTCACCGCTACAGGATCGGATCCCGACAGCGACCCGCTTGCCTACGCATGGGACTTTGACATAGGCGACGGCTTCGCCCCGGAAGGGCTTAACAATGCGGTCGCGATTCGCAGTTGGAGCAGCGCCGGATTCTATTCGGTCACGATCACCTGCTCGGACAGAAAAGGCGGCGTCACCCGGGATCGGGTCATGGTCAAGATTGGCAACCCGAGCAATGCCGGCATCGTTAGAGGTCGCGCCCTGCGCGGTGGTCAGCCGGTTGCTGGCGCGCGCATTGCACTCGAAGGCAGCGACAAGCAATCGATCACACTCGACGATGGCAGCTACGCCATGGCGGGGCTTTCGACCGCCTCATCGACCACCCTCAGCGCGATGTTTGATGGCGAGGTATTCCAATCGGCGCTCGCCATGCCAGTGACCCCGAACCCGCTGCTGGAAGGCGTCGACTTTTTCGCCCACTCCTCTGAAATCCCAGAAGCACCAGTGCAACAAATCAGCCTCTCCCCGCACCTCGCCGCCACCGATACCTCAACGACCATCCAGCTCACCGCAAATCTCTGGGACAACTCTCTCGCGGAGGACTTGCTGATGCCTTTCGGCGACACCTGGAAATACCTCGATACCGGCGTCGACCCCGGAGCTAGTTGGATCGACCAAGGATTTGATGACAGCGCCTGGTTGGATGGAGCTGCGGAGCTGGGCTACGGAGACAGCCAAGCGACCGAGATTAGCTACGGCACCGACACCGCCAACCGACATATCACCTCATGGTTCCGACGCAGCTTCACTGCGACCGACGTCCCGGCAGTCTCACGCCTGAAACTCTCACTCAAACGCGACGACGGCGTCCGAGTGTTTCTCAACGGCACCGAGATCGCGCGGGACAACCTCACCACCGGAACCGTCAGCTCCACGACCAAGGCCAGCAACGACGTCTCCAGCTCCAACGAGGAAACGCTGCTGCACTATACCGTCGATCCCGGGCTGCTGATCGACGGGCAAAACATCATTGCCGCCGAGATCCACCAAGAGGACGACGACAGCAACGATCTCAGCTTCGATCTCCAGCTCAGCGGGGCACGCAACCTCAGCAACCTCACACCGACCTGGTCTGTATCGCCGACCGGCGCAAGCGTGTCCGCCGCCGGCGTTTTCTCAGCAACCCAACCCGGGAGCTACACGATCACCGCGACCTCCGGTTCACTCACCGATAGCGCGATCATCAGCGTGGCCACCGACAACGTTGTCAGCATTGCAGCCCTCGACGAATTCCTCTGGGAGAACGGCAGCGCGACCTCGACCGTGCGCATCTCTCGCACCGGATCGACCGATAGCGCACTGACAGTACCGATTTCGATCGGCGGTGAAGCCACCAGCGGAGTCGACTTCCAACCACTCCCATCCAGTATCACGATTCTTGCCGGAGAGCTGTTCGCAGAACTCACGCTCAGCGTATCCGATGACACCGATGAGGAAGGTCGGGAATTTGTCTACATAACACCGCAAGCAGGCACAGCCTTCACACTCGGTGCCTCAGCCGTGGCGCGCGTGACGATCATCGACGACGAGAACCGCTACGTCCCAGCACCCGACGCGGGCAGCGGATCGACGGTCTATGTCCATGACCCACTCATACTCGCCGGCAGCTTGCTCGGCGCAGATCGATTCATCGCCCAAGGCGACTACTGGAAATACGACGACACCGGCACCGATCTTGGAGTCACTTGGAGCGATTCCTCGTTCGCCGACACGGCATGGCTCGAAGGCCTAGCGAAATTCGGCTACGGCGACAACGACGAGATCACGACCGTCAGATTTGGCGGCAGTTCCTCCAGCAAACAGATCACTACCTACTTCCGCCGGCGCTTTTACATTAGCGATCCCAGCGATTACAGCGGGCTGACCGCAGATCTGCTAGTCGATGATGGAGCGGTGATCTACATCAACGGCAGCGAGGTTCTGCGCGATAATCTGCCCAGCAGCACGATCTCGTATTCGACGCGCGCTCAGAGTTCGGTCGGCGGCGACGATGAGGAAACGTTCTTCCCGTGGAGCCTCGATCCCACCGCTCTGGTCGCTGGCGAGAATGTTGTTTGCGTGGAGATCCACCAGAGTTCGCCATCGAGTTCCGACCTCGGATTCGACATGAACCTGCGCGGTATGGTCGCCGCGCCGCCGGCGGGAACCAGCCTCTTGTGGAAGAAGCAGTCGGGGCCGGGGAACGTCACCTTCAGCGATGACGAGAGCCTCAACAGCACGGTGGATTTCGACGAGGCGGGAACCTACGTGCTACGCCTCGAAATCAGTAGATTGGGAGTCATCTACTCTGATGATATCACGATTAACGTTGACCCAGTGCCCGACTTCTCCCAGTGGATCGGCGATTCATCGGTCACCGAAAAAGGCGCTCTCGAAGACCCCGATGGCGACGGATGGAATAACCTCATGGAGTTTTCCAGCGCCACCGATCCATCCAGCGGCAGTAGTCATGCCAAACCTGACCTGGCGCGCGATCTAGCAAGCCCGGAAGAACTCCTGTTTACGTATCGCCGACTGCGCGCTCTGCTTCCTGCGCATGCAAGCGGCATCACCGGTGACGGCTACAGCCTTTACGGGATCAGTTACACCATCGAGGCGACCGACGACCCGGAAACCTGGCAGGCGGCGAGCAGCGTCCTAACACTGCAACAGGAAGGCACGCCCATCGACAATGGAGACGGATCAGAAACCGTCACAGCCCGCCTGATCCCGCCCGCGAACAACGGACAACGCTGGTTCGCGCGCTTGCGGATCATGAGCAGCGGGGGCTTCTAAGAGCATCACCCAGATGCACAGATTGTTTTAAGAACCAAGTGGACATTGGCTGATCATGCAGGGAATCCTGGTCGTGGGGTAGTGGTGGGGTGATGAAGAGGTTGGTGCGTCTAAATCCTTGGTTCTTGGTAGTTAAAGTGAGAAACCAAATTTAGTTCCCACCTGCATGAGCGTGAAAAGGCAGAGCCATTCTGACAGACAACCACTATCCAAACCGCACGCAATAGACCGGCGCCAAATTCCCACTGAGCGCCTGCCAATTGTCCGCACCATCTTCGCTGATCCACAGAGATCCTGTCGTCGATCCCATCACCAGCCGATCTCCCGTCGCATCGACGTCGAGCCCGTGCCGATAGACAAGATCATACGCCGGGGGCACCGGAAGACCGGCGGAGCAAGCCTCGAAAGTTTTTCCACCATCGCGGGTGCGGTTGACTAGAAATTTCCCATCTACTGGGTAACGGAATTCGTCTTTCTTCGCCGGCGCAAACCAAGCCGTCAGCGGGTCTTCCGGGTGAACGACAACCGCGAACCCAAATGAGGACGGAGCGACGCTCTCCACCTCTTGCCAGCTGTCGCTGTCGTCGATCGATTTGAAGATACTCGAATGATGTTGCACCCAGAGCTGATCTGGCGCGACCTGACAACGCACCATCCGATGCGGATCCTGTGCATCCGGATCGGCACCGCCCTGCTCCTCCGGGAGAAAATCGTAATACATGCCGTGCCCGCATTGGTTCCAGGTCTCGCCACCATCCCGTGTGCGCCACACGCCGCCGCAGGAGATGGCAACGATCACGTCGTCCGAGTTCTCCGGGTGAACACAAATCGAATGAATCCCCGGCACGTCATAACCACCGCCCGCCCACTTGGCGCGCCCGGGCGCGTCCCACAGACCGCGGATCAACTGCCAGCTCTTGCCACGATCGCGGCTCCTGAACAATCCCCCGGGTAGGGTGCCACACCACAGTAGCCCCGGCTGGTCGGCACCACCCGCTTCCAGCGACCAGATCTTATCGAGTGACCACGGGATAACAGCGTTGCTCATCGGACACAGGGTGTCCGGCACATCGTCGGGTTTCGGTGGATAGGCGGGTGGGTCGAGCTCTTCCCAATTCTCACCAGCATCACTCGAGCGGTGCAGTTTGATCCCGAAATGCCCGTGCTCGACGGCCGCGTAGAGCGTTCCATCGCGCAGATCGGGCAACAACATCGGCACGCTGATGCCGAGAAACGATTCCCCGAACAGCTGCCAACCTTGCGGGGTTCGGTCATAGCGGAAAAGACCCTTGCGGGTGCCTGCGTAGATTCGATCGCTCATGGTCTTGTTCAAAAGCTAGCCGCCGGAGAGTGCCTGCGTCACAAAAAGTTCGCCATCGGCCGGCAACGGATCACTGAGCCGAACCCGATCGGTCACGGTCTCACCATCGAGAAACACGACGACGTGTTTTCGCACTGCCCCCTGGTCATCGAAGATGTAGCCACGCAGTTGGGGATGCTCAGCTAAGACCTGCTCGAACGCAGCGGCGACAGTCGCGGCTTCCACCTCGATCGGAGGCAGATCCGAACCGATATGCTGACGCAAATTCTGTGTGAAGGAAACGGTCGCCATGTCGGGGATGAGTCTACCGGGCTCGGCGATTCCCGGTCAACCAAGATTCGCGGCTTGATCGATCGCCCCGACTTCAGAGGAGTATTTGATCGGCAGGAGCAGGGAGCAGCCCTACGTGACTTCGATTTGCAATCGAAGCCCAGTGCCTGAGTCGACAACTCAATTTCCGTGCTTCGATTGCAAATCGAAGTTACGCCAATGGATCATGAATCCCGGCCCAACAGAACTACTCGACCCGCTCCAATTCCGGCCGCAGCGGAAGATCCTCTGGTAGAGTAACCTCCCATACCAGGCCAATTCGTCTGAGCGTGGCGATCAACCACCACCCCGGATCGAGCTGCCAGAAACGGTGCCCGTGGCGTGCCGATCCGGGATAGGCGTGGTGGTTATTGTGCCAGGCCTCCCCCATGCTGAGTAAGCTGAGGGCGGGAAGATTGTAGCCCTGCACGACATGCCCCTCGAGATGCCAATCCCGTGCACCTCCGTTGTGGGCGAGGTAGTTGACCAACCAATGCCCGAGCAGACAGGCGGGCAGCCGCACGCAGACCCCCCAAACGACCCAACTCCAACCGCCGCAGACGAAGAGGATCAGCGCCACGGGGAGCTGCTGCCAGCGCCACGTCTTCTCGAGGAACTGGTAGAAGCGATCGTTCGAAGTTTCGGGTTCAGCCTGGAACTCAGGCGGGTGTTGCAAGACAAGTTCGCAGTGGAGGTTCCACCAGGCATCCTTCCAGATTCGATTGCGATGGCTGAGGTACGAATGACAGGCAGGATGGCGCTGCGCCCAGTCGCGCAAGTCGTGCATCCAGATCAACCCGAACGGACCACCCATCCCGACCAGCACTCCGAGGTAGACGAGGAAATGCTCCAAGACCAAGGGGCACCTGAAACTCCGATGGATGAGCAACCGGTGCAGGCCGACACTGTGACCACCGCAGACGCTGACCCCCGTCAACAGGAGACAAACCAGCACCGCGGCAGCATTCGCAGCAGGGATCGCGAACACCACTGCGAGCAGAGCTAGCGTAAAAAAGGTGATCGACTTTGGCGCGTCCCAATGGACTGAACCCTCAATGGGGCTGGTGCTGACATCTCGCGCCCGCACTCGTGGCAACTCGATCTGAAGCATGGGCAAGTTCATCATTTTTGTCATTTTTTATTGTAGTTTCAGGAATTTTTGAAAGTAAATTTCGCAGAACCTCGCTTTTGGGCAAATTCAGACAACTGCGAGGCCAGCACTCGCGAGTTTCGTTATTTTCAGAATATCCTGAAAGTTTAGGATTAGCAAGTAGGAACACGATCTTCCTGCCCCGAATGGCACAGAACTTCGCGGTGTTCAGAATCCAGTAAGTGGCCGTCCTGTGTACATTCAGTGCTTCCGGCCTTCTCCGCTATTCGGCAGTCTCTAAAGGCGAAAGCCGTGGTCAGCTCCGAAGTCCAAGGCTTCCGCCATCGGCCGCATCCCACCAGAGGTCGTCGGTTCCGTCAGGCAGAGAGCTGCGGAGCAAACCGCCTGTCGCAAACACTCAGTGAGCGGCAGGTCCTCGTGCAATCCAAACAGCATCCCAGCCGCAAACGCATCTCCAGCACCGACCGCACCTGCGATCTGATCCTCTGGCACCTTCACCGATCCCTGCCAGAGGCGCTCGCCTTCCCCAACGGCTGCCGCGCCGTCAGCACGGTGGATCACAACTAGCCGGCGCACGCCCATCGACTTGATCTCGTCAGCGGCAGCGAGTAAATCGTCGCGATCACAGCTAGAAAAATCTTCGTCAAGCAACCGACCGGCCTCGTACTCATTAAGAAAAAGTACATCCGTGTGCGGCAACGCAGGTGTCACCACCTTTCGGAATTCCCCCTCTTGGTCACTGACTAAGTCCACCGCTGTCAGACAAGCTGCGGTCGAGGCTCGCCCGAGTAATTTCGTGGCTGGAGTGGAGCCATCAGTCCCGACCTGATCGAGCGCATCGAGCAATAGCAAGTAGCCGAGGTAGAAAATCTTCGGGCTATCGACGAAGAGAACATCGCGACCATCGAACAGGGCGTTGGCTCCCC
>JBLHKE010000079.1:0-16466 GCA_047619485.1 Verrucomicrobiales bacterium
GATCGACTGGAAACGGGCCTGCCCAGCGGTGAAATCAGAGCTGAAGGCCACGGCGACTTTGTAGTGCCTTTGCGAACCGATCCCTGGTTTTATAGGGCATCAGGCCGGTCATAAGAAACTTGGGCTAGTTTTCTTACCATGAGCACTTTAGGCACCCCTCCGAAGCAACGGCCAAAATTAGATCTATCCGACGGCGCTTTTCAAACGTAGGCAGAGGCGTCCTCCCGGCGTTCGCCACCATCATGTCCCGTTTTTCTTCTAGATTCTCTTTTCTCCGCTGGCTGCTGATCCCGTTCTCAGACTCGGTGTTCAGAACGCCAGAGGATCCCAAGCTTGAGGAGCATCTGGCGAAGGCTCACTACTCCGTCCGGATGCTGCGCTACTGGTTGGCAGCGCAGGCGATCCGCCAAGAGTAAAAGCGCCTCGGAAGGCCACTGACGATCCTCGACTACGGATCGGGTCGCGGTTGGCTGAAGCGCTTCGTCGGCGATGACATCGAGGCGCGGTGGATTGCGGTGGATTGGAAACTAGAGACCAAACTTCTGCAACAGCTGGGCTACGATGAGGTTCTGCAGTGCAACTTCGAACACCCGCTGCCACTCGAGGTGAAAAGCGCGGACGTGGTGTCATCGCTGCACGTGTTCGAACACCTGCCACGCCCGGCCTACTCGCTGACGCAGATCGCGCCGGTTCTCGCCCCCGGCGGCTGCCTGTTAGCGGGAACCCCAACGATGCCCAACCTGCTCGCCAATTGGAGGCAGGCCTATTTCCGCAAACGCCTCGCCGAGGGGCAGTTGATGCGCGGTGGACACATCAACAGCCTCTCACCCGGTCGCTGGGAGACGCTGCTCCACGATAGCGGCCTCGAGGCGGAATTTATCACCGGCTCGCACCTGGTGCGGCATACGGGCAACCCGCTCGAGGACTCCCGACTGTGGGTGCGCTTCAACCAACTGTGGGGCGCGCTGTTTCCTTCACTCGGATCCGAGAGCTGTCTGCTCGCGCGCCGGCCGGTCATCGAGGAGGATGTCGAAGAGTGGAAACCCCAATCGCTAGCGAAGAGCAAGCGCAACCAGATACCACGCATCGCCGCCGCCGCCGCCATCATCATGCTTGTGGTCGGTGCCTTCTTCCACCCGTGAGGCGCAGGTCGATCAGATCCTCAGCAAGCAGCTGAAGACCGGTGCCACCCACCTGCCCATCATCCACCACCCGTTGCTGTCCGCCTACGAGAAGCCCGTGAAAGCGACAATCATCCGATCGATCGAAGACGTGCCAGCGGCGCTGAAGGATCTTCCCGAGGGGACGCACATCGTGTTTCACGAGGATCACCTAGAGGGGCTCCGCCCGAGCGCGGGTCGTTACGTGGTCGATTCGAGAATCGACGTGGAGGACGACGACTTATCCCTGATCCGCAAGGGCACCAACGGCACGCCGCTCAACGAGTTTCTCTCCGAGTGAGGGGTGGGGGAATTCGATCGCGTACTGTGCACTGCTCCTCTGGCAGAAGAGAAGCAACAACGATATTCCAAGTAGAGTTTTTATTGCCATCCTTTAGGAAATTGGATTCAGCCAGCATCACTACGAGAGCTGATTTGGGTCTTTGAGAATTTCGGGTGCAGCACCAGCGGTCGCTGACCATAAACATACCATCATCATTGCTACCATTCTTACCACGAGCGCACAGTAGAAAGGGGGTTTTATACCCGACAAACGAAATTTTGGAAGATGAACAGGAATTTAGCTATCGGTTCTCCGCTGTCAAGCGATGTGCAATTCATCGAGTCCTTGTCCATCCCGATTCGTCTGCCCAATTTCTTGGCGGAACTGGCCGTTTTTTTACGCATGAAGAAGCGAAATCCTTTCTTCCCTCGGGGCGCTCTGCGGCGTATCCTTCCCACCCATCTTATTCCACATGCAAAAAGCCATTCGCCTACTTGTTCCGATCGGCGCGCTAATCCTTGGCTGGATCGGCTATGGCCTCCTGTCGAAAGAAACGGCGAAACCCGCCCGCCCGCCGGTGCAGGCGCGGATCATCAAGACGAAGGTCATCGAGATGCGACGGCAGGACTACCAGACGGTGATCACTACCCAGGGCGTGGTGCGCGCACACAACGAGGCATCGCTCACCGCGCAGGTCAGCGGCAAAGTCCAGACGATCTCGCCCGAACTGCAGGACGGTGCTTTCTTTGAAAAAGGCGATGTCCTAGTGAAACTGGATACCGAGGATTTCTCGGCGGAGATCATCAGCGCGGATGCGGAACTGGCGCGCGCGGAGGCGGCTTATGCGCAGGAGGAGGCACGTGCCAATCAGGCGAAACTCAATTGGGAGGACCTCGGCTACACCGAAAAACCGAACGCGCTGGTGTTGCGCCTGCCGCAGTTGCGCGAGGCGCAGGCGAACGTCGATGCCGCCAAAGCGACGGTGCAGCGCGCCAAGCGCGACCTCGAGCGCGCGGTGGTTCACGCACCTTTCGACGGGCGGGTCTTGCAACGCACGGTGGCGATCGGGCAATCGATCACCTCTAGCAGTGTGCTCGCCCTGGTTTTCAACACGGACTTCGTCGAGGTGCGTCTGCCGATTGCCAGCCGCCAACTGGCGTCGCTCGACCTCCCTGAGAGCCAGGACGACGTGCCGATCGGCGTGCGCCTCACCGACGCGATGAACGAAGACGTCGCAACGGTCTGGCTGGGGGAAATCGTCGGCACCGAGGGCGCCCTCGACCCGAACTCGCGCGAGCTGTTCGCGATCGCGCGCGTCGCGGATCCATTTTCTCGGAAGTCGAACGAGAAGCGCTCACCGCTGCGCATCGGCCAGCCGGTGCGAGCCGAGATCGATGGTAAAATTCTTAAGGACGTGTTCGTCGTGCCGCGCTCGTCGGTGCGCAAACTCAACCGCATCGCGCTGATCGAGCCGGACGCGGAGGATAAAGACAAGCTGGTGCTGCGGCGGGTGGAAATCGATCCCATCTGGTCCGGCCTAGACGAGGTCATCGTGCGCGACCCGGAGATCCCGGACCATGCCCAACTCGCCACCACGCGCATGGTCTACGCACCCGAGGGCACGCCGGTGGAAATCCTGGAAACGCCGGAACCTGAGGAAGACGAAGCCATCGCCGGGTCGAGCGAGGGGGACGAAGCTTAGCGACAAACGATGATCCGCTGGTTCGCACGCAACGACATCGCTGCCAACTTCCTGCTCATCGGGATTTTGTGCGCCGGTATCTACGTCGCCCTCAACAAGGTTCCGCTACAGGTCGAGCCTACCTGGGAGTTCGACTCGATCTACATCAGCATGGACTACCGCGGCGGCAATGCGGCCGACGTGCAGCGCTACATCGTCATCCCCATCGAGGAGGCAATTCGCGATCTCACCTCGATCAAGTCGATCCGCTCGACTTCCAGCCGCGGCAAGGCAACCATCTGGGTCTCCGTCGATGACGTCAGCCAGATGCGCGACGTGCTCGATGAGGTGCAGGCGCGGATCGACCAGATCACCACCTTCCCCGGCGAGACCGAACGCCCTGACGTGCGCCTGCCGGACTCCGATTCGTGGCGCGAGGTCATCACGCTCGCCGTCGTCGGCGACCTCGAGGAGGATGAGATGCAGCGCGTCGCCGAGCGCGTGCGCGACGATCTGATCGACCTCCCGCACATCAGCCAGGCACAGATCAAGGGCGAGCGCCCGTACGAGATCGCCGTCGAGGTCAGCCAGGAAAAATTGCGCTCCTTCGGCATCTCCTTTCAAGATTTGAGCGATGCGATCCGCAGTTCGTCGGTCGATCTACCGGCGGGTTCGATCCAGAGCCCCAGCGGCAATCTGACCATCCGCACCAAAGGGCAAGCCTACACGCGCGCCGATTTCGAGAAGATCCCGGTGCGCGCCTCCAACGGAGCTGAAGTGCTGCTTAGCGAGGTCGCCACGGTGAAGGACGGTTTCGATGAAGAGCGCCAGATCGTGCGCTTCAACGGCCGCCCGGCGGTGATGGTCGAGGCGATGCGCCACGACGACGAGAGCGCCATCAAAATCTCAGAACAGGTGCAGCTGTATGTCGACTCGGTGCGCTCGCGCTTCCCTGAGGGCATCGACCTCTATGCCTGGGACGACGAGTCGATCGCCATCCGTGGGCGCTTGAGCACGCTCGGCTGGTCGCTGGTGCAGGGCAGCGTGCTGGTGTTCCTGCTGCTGGGACTTTTCCTCCGCCCGGCGCTCGCCTTCTGGGTGGTTATCGGCATCCCAGTTAGCTTCGCTGGCGGCCTGCTGTTCATGCCCCTGTTCGGTGTCACTGCCAACCTGATGAGCGTGTTTGGTTTTATCATTGTGTTAGGATTGGTGGTCGACGACGCCATTGTCACTGGCGAGAATATTTTCTCGAAATTACGCTCAGGCATGGATCCGCTCGAGGCCTCGGTCAAAGGCGCCGAGGAGGTCGCGGTGCCGGTCACCTTCGGGGTGATCACCACCGTCGTGGCCTTCCTGCCGCTGCTCTACTGGGGCGGGCATTGGTCGACCTACGCCAAGCAGATCCCGCCGATCGTCGCGCCGGTGCTGCTGTTCTCCCTGATCGAATCGAAGCTGATTCTACCCTCGCACCTCAAGCACCTGCGCGTCGGCCGCAAGCGGCTCGGGACCTTCGCGCGTTTCCAGAAACGCGTCGCCGATAGCCTCGAGTGGTTCGTCGATCACGTCTACACCCCGACCCTGTGCTTCGCGGTGCGCCACCGCTACGGCGTGGTCGCGGTATTTTTCGCCATGGCGATGCTGATGGCTGGCTACTGGCAGAGCGGACGGCTCGGCTTCGTCTCGATCCCCTCGGTCGACAACACCCGCATCACCGCATCGATCGACTTCCCCAACGACACCCCACTCGAGACCACCGACCGCTACGTGAAGCGCATCGCCGCTGCGGTCGACCAGCTGAAGACCGAGTTCACTGACGGCGACACCGGCCGCTCGCTGATCATTAATACTTACATGGAAACCGGCGACGGCGGCTGGAGGAGCTCGACGATCGATACGACCGAGGGCGACGTCTCGATCGAGATCATGCCGCCGAGCCAGCGCAGCGAACCTGGGCCGCGCAACAGCGACATTTCGAAGCGCTGGCGTGAGATCGTCGGCGAGATCCCCGAGGCGGTGCGCTTCCGCATGCGCGACCAGCAGGGCGGCTACAGCATGCGCCGCGAGCAGGAAGGGATCGAACTCGAGCTGCGCGGTAAGGGGTCTGAGTTGAAGAACGACATCGCCAACCGCATCGAGGCGCTGTTCGAGGAATACGACGAGATCGCCGACGCCTATGCGCAGGTCAACAGCGGCAGCGACGAGCTCGAGATCAAGCTCAAGCCGCGCGCCGTCGAGCTCCAGCTCACCCAGCAGCTCCTCGCCACCCAGGTGCGCCAGGCGCTCTTCGGCCAGGAGGCCCAGCGGGTGTTGCGCGGCCGTGATGACATCCGCGTGATGGTGCGGTTGACCCAGGAGGAGCGGCGTTCGCTGCACACGCTCGACACCTTGAAAATCCGCACCCCCTCAGGCAGCGAGGTTTCGCTAGCGAGCGTCGCCTCGGTTAAATTCGTCAAGGCTCCCGGTAGGCTCGAGCGCGTCGATGGCGCAGAAGTGATCGACATCGGCGCGATTCCGAAAGATGAAGACGTCGACATCATGCGCATCGCCCGCGAGGTCGCACCCGGGATCCAGGCGCTGGTGAACGAGGGCGAAGACCTATCGTTCCGTTACACCGGTTACATCGCTGAGAACGAGGAATCCAAACGCCGCACCTGGATCATGTTCGCCGCGCTACTGGCGACGCTCTACGCCCTACTCGCGATCCCGTTCAAATCGCTGGTCCAACCGATCTTCGTATTGCTAGCGGTTCCCTTTGGCATCATCGGCGCGTTGCTCGGACACATCATCATGGACATCACCCCGAGCTACCTATCGATCTTCGGTTTGCTAGCGCTCAGCGGTGTCGTGGTAAACGACTCGTTAGTGATGGTAGACTTCATCAACAAGCGTCGCGCGGAAGGCATGTGCCTGCGCAAGGCGATTCTCACCGCCGGCGGCGCGCGCTTCCGCCCGATCATGTTGACCTCAGCCACCACCTTCGCCGGCCTGATGCCGCTGATGTTCGATCGCTCCATCCAGGCGCAGTTCCTCATCCCGATGGCCGTATCGCTAGGGTTCGGCATCCTCTTCGCCACCGTCATCACCCTTTACCTCATCCCCGCCGCCTACCAGATCAGCGCGGATATTGGTAAAGTCTTCGGCCGTGCGTGGGGCTGGTGGCGCAAACCATTCCGCGATGAGATCATCGAGCAGCCTAGCGAGTCAGATATCGGGGAGAGCTGAGGTGTTAGGTAGTTAGCTGGAACCAGCAGAGGCGTAATATCAGAGTGGTTCCGTGGATTTCAGTTGCCACGGCAGCCGGTTCTTCCCTCTCATCTCTTCCCGCCAGAATCGCTCTGGATTTTCCAGCAATTACAAAATCACAAGAAATTAGTGCCAGGCACTTGAATTGAGGTGACGACCTGCTAGGATCTTGGGATGAGACGGAATCGCGAGACTTTACTTGGTGGGGCTGGGCGGGCGAATTGCTACCATGTGATTTCGCGGGTGGTGAACCGGGAAATTGTTTTTGGGGACGTGGAGAAGGAGAAGTTCAAGGCGATCTTGGACAAGCAGTTGGAGTTTAGTGGGCTGCGGCTTTTGGCATGGTGTGTGATGGGGAACCATTTCCACCTCTTGCTGCAAGTGCCGGATAAAGAGAAGGCTTTGGATGGTTGGACGGAGGAGGATTTTGTTACTCGGCTCTCGGTGTTGGGGCACGAGGCTTACACGAGGCAGCAGTTGGGGAGCGTGAAGATGTGGCGCGGGAATGGTTGCGAGCATCTGGTGACGGAGCTGGTCGGGCGCGTACGGAACCGCTTGTTCGATCTGTCTTCGTTCATGAAGGAGGTGAAGCAGAAATTTTCTGCGTGGTTCAATCTGACGCGTGGGCGCAAGGGGACGCTTTGGGAAGAGCGATTTCGCAGTGTGCTGGTGGAGGGGACTGGTGGCTGGTCGAAGGACGGCTTGAGCGGGTTGTTGGCGGTGGCTGCTTACATTGATCTGAATCCGGTGCGGGCGGGGATCGTGGATGACCCGAAGGATTACCGCTGGTGTGGCTATGCGGCGGCAGTGGCTGGGAGCAAGGCTTCGCGGTCTGGGTTGGCGACGTGCAATGGGAGGGCGAGATCGGCGGGGTGGCGGTCGGTTGGCGCGGCTTATCGGAAAGTCCTCTACGCGGCTGGTGAGGAGGAGGTTGGTGGCGTGACTCCGGATGGGCGGACACCTAGCAAACGTGGTTTTACTCAGGCTGAGATCGAAGCGGTGTGGGAGGCGGGTGGAAAATTGTCGTTGGCGACGGTGCTGCGTTGTCGGGTGAGCTATTTCACGGAGGGGCTGGCGATCGGGCGGCGGCGGTTTGTGAATGAGATTGGAGCAGGGGAGGTGGGTCGCGCTACGTCGGAGGAGGTGAGGGGGGCGGACTTCGGTGGGCTCAGGTTCTTCAGTACGAGGGGTGGCGATGGGATTCGGGCACCAGGTTGATGTGACACGCAGTTGCTGTTGCTAGGGGGATCGGTAGTGAATCTCGGGCAGGGATGGGACAGCACGAACACGGGAGGCCTCGCAGTTATCCCCGTCATGTAGACGGGATGTCTGCTACCAACTGCAGAAAGTCGTATTCGGGAGAGGGCAGGAATGGGCGAAGCATGCAAATCTGCCAGATTTCTCCCCAATTTGGAGCGCTTGAAGATCGATCCATTCGATGAAGCCAAAGAGAAGGTCAGATCGGATTCGAAGGTTCGCTCCATGTAGCGGATAGAGTCCACGACCAAGCGATTCTTGTAGTGGGGAATCCGTCGAGTTGTGCGGGATGCCGGAATCTTGTGGGAGGCGACTCTGGGGATTGGTCGAGGCTCGATCACGGGCAACGGTGGCATGTCTCCACCTTCAAATAAAGCATACGAATGATGAGAATCAGCGCTCTTCTACTATCGAGTTTCCTGTGGGCCGTGGTCTGGAGTGCAAGTGCTGCGCCGCCCAATGTCATCCTCATCATGACAGACGATCAAGGTTACGGTGATCTGAGTTGTCACGGCA
The DNA here is from genome assembly GCA_047619485.1 of Verrucomicrobiales bacterium. Lineage (GTDB taxonomy): Bacteria > Verrucomicrobiota > Verrucomicrobiia > Verrucomicrobiales > DEV007 > JBLHKE01. The sequence continues at coordinate 8,141 of JBLHKE010000079.1, forward strand.
ACCCGATCCTGAGAACCCCGAACCTCGATCGCCTCCACCGCGAGTCGGTGCGACTGACCGATTTCGATGTCATTTCTTTCTGCACCCCGACGCGTGCGGCACTGATGACCGGGCGTTACCCGGCACGGACGGGCGCCTATCGCACCAGTTCGGGAAGGACGATGTTGCACACTGATGAGCGCACCATCGCGGATGTGTTTTCCCACCGTGGCTATGTCACCGGGATGATCGGCAAATGGTATCTCGGCGACAATGCCCCCCATCGGCCGCAAGATCGTGGCTTCCGCGAGGTTGTCTGGCATCGCTGCGGCGGGGTCGGTCAGGCTTCCGACCACTGGGGCAACGACTATTTCGACGACACCTATGAATGGGACGGGAAATTCGAAAAGTTTTCAGGCTACTGCACCTATGTGTGGTTTGCGGAGTCGATGCGGTTTGTTGAAGAGAACAAGGAGTCCCCATTTTTTCTCTACCTCGCCACCAATGCGCCGCACGGACCCTACCGGGTGGATCCTAAATGGAGCGAGCCCTATCGGAAAAGTGTGACGTGGGGGAGCGGGGCGAATTTCTATGGGATGGTCGCGAACATCGATCACAACCTAGGATTGCTGCGCGCCAAGCTGGAGAGCCTTGGTCTTGCTGAGAACACCGTCCTGATTTTTATGACTGACAATGGCACGTCGAGCGGGGCGAAGTTCAAGGGGTTAACTTCGGAGGCGATCGCTGGTTTCAACGCTGGGATGCGCGGTAAGAAATCGTCCATTTACGAGGGCGGGCACCGCGTCCCGTTTTTTATCCACTGGCCGACTGGTGGCCTGGTCGGCGGTCGCGACTTGGCGACGGTCGCCGCACATATCGATGTGCTCCCGACGCTCGCGGAGTTGTGCGGCGTGCCGACGCCGGTATCGCATCAGCCCGATGGAATATCCTTCGCCACGCAGCTCAGCGTTCCGGAGGCGCCGCTGCACCGTGATCATCTATTGATCCAATTCCAGGGCGGTCCGCACTTCAACGCCGCACCGAAAGCATGGGAGTATTCTTGCGTGATCAAGGATCGCTGGCGGCTCATCGACGGCAAGGAACTCTATGAAGTGGAGAAGGATCCAGCCCAGCGGCATGATGTCGGAGCCGTCAATCCGCAGGTAGTCACGGAGCTTCGCAAGCTCTACCCACCGTTCTGGCAATCCGTCTCGCCCCGCATGACTCCCGTCGCCATCGATCTCGGCAACCCGGCGGAGAACCCGACGGTGCTCTGCTCGCAGGATTGGTACATGGAGACGGAGAATTTTATCAGCATCAAGAAACTGCCTCGGGTGACCGAACCGTGGATGGTGGACGTGAAGGAGGCCGGCGTGCCGTTCTGGGCAGTGAGGGCGAAAGTCCAGATCGCCGGACAAGAGCGTGAGTCCGTAGTCGAAATGGAAGTGGATGGAGTGGTGTTCGAGCTCGATCTCCCTGCGGGGAAAACGGAGCTCCACACTTGGCTTTACGACGAGGCGGGGACGGCTGGTGGGGCCTACTTTACCGAGGTGGAGCTGCTCTGAGCCGTAAGGGGGAAGTTGACGAAGGAGGGTGGTAGCTGAACTCGCCAGAGACGGTTGCGAATTTGGCGGCAGCCAGGTAGGTAGGGCACTCTTGCCCGTCGAGGTGCCGCGAATGTCTCGCGGAACGGGCAGGACTGCCCATTGGCATTTGGTTAAAAGCGGCGCAGCCATGTAGCGTAGCCTTTAGGCTGCGTCAGAAACGGCTGTCTCGTCGGCGTTATGGCCTGTGCTCTCGACGACACACCAGACGCCCTTGAATTCCGTTCGCGCACTGGCCATCAGGAAATGGGATCGCTTCGGCGGACGCAGCCTAAAGGCTACGCTACGACTCGGCTTAAGAGCCTGTTGGGCTTAGAGGATTCGAGCAAAATGTTTTAGAATTCCGATCCCGATCGGTTTGCTGGGGAGGATCTGAATGGATTTAATGACGATTCAGCGGGCCGATCTGGGCGAATTATAAAATGATTCTTGCCGGATCGGGTAAGTCCGACAGGCTCTTAACCTAACTGCCAATGGGCAGGGATGCCCGTTTCACACTCGGAACGAGAGCGCTAGTAACGTCCAGCCGTCAGCTACTTGTCGACCTTCAGGCGCATGAAGCGCCGTGCGTTGTTTGCATCGATCGGGGTCAGGTCGCGGAAGGTGAGCCGCTCGATCCCTGCCTTAAGATCGCTCGCAATGTAGATTTCGACGTCTGTTAGGGTATCGCTCCAAGTCAAGAGATCGGCAGAGACTTCAGCCCGTAGAAGCAGCGCCCGCTTGTCATGCTCGACGGTTATCGATTGGAAGTAATTACCGTCGATTTCGACCAGGTCGACGGTCGATTCGCCCTGTGGGGATTCCGGGTCGAGGGCTAGCGCAAATTCTAAGAGGTTGGATAGGCCGTCGCGATCGGGATCCGCGTCGATGCCACCGATCGCTGGATCGGCGAGTTCGTCCTCGTCGAAATGTTCCCACAGCCAGGCGGCGCAGGGATCTCCAGTCTCGCCGGGGGTGCCACCCGAAGCGCCTGAGGGGCGCCAGCTGTCACGGTCGTCCCACAGCAGTGGGTGCACCTGCTCGTCGATGATCGTGAGCGATGGGCCAGTACCGTCGGTGCTGGGGAACCAGCTATCCTTGTAGGTAAAATCGAGGACGGTCTGGCCGTTCTGCTCGAGGGCGATGCGTTCGCCACTGTTCGACAGGCTACCGCTCCACGAGCCGAGCACCGGCAATCCCTCGCCATAGCGCTCAGCGAAAGCATCTTCGTCCTCGACCAGCAGGACATGTTCGCCTGGGGCTAGATCAAAGTTAGGAAATGTGAAGCTGAGGCCGCCGGTGATGGCGAAGGTCGCGAGGTTGATTGGCGCGTCGCCGCTGTTCGCCAGCTCGATGAAATCGAAATCATCTTGGTTGTAGCCATCATCCATCTCGGTCTGGCTTGGTGGTCCCGGGTGATACATGATCTCGGTGATGCGCAGCGCTGCTGGTTCTGCAGGGTCGGCAGTGCCGGGTGATCCGTTGCGGCGCGTGCTCGCGCGCCAGCTGGACACCTTGTTCCAGAGGTGCTCCGCCGCGCTGTCGTCGCGGATGACGATGGATGCGCCGCTGCCATCCGACACCGGGTACCAGTCGTCGTCGTATTCGAAATCGTGAATGCGTTCGCCGCCGGCGCCGGTGAGGACGACGCGTTCGCCCGCATCTCCCAGCGTCCCGGTGGCGAACGCGCCAGCGATCGGGAAGCCGTTGCCGTAGCGCCCCACGAAGGCCGCCTGGTCGCTTACGACGAGTGCGTAGGCGCCCGCCGTGAGGGTGGTGTCGGGGAACGTGAACGTCACCCCGCCGCTGAGCTGAATGCCATCGAGCTCGACGTTGCCCGCACTGGTGTTGCGGATTTCGATGAACTCGAATTGGTTATCGTCACTGAATCCGGCGAGTTCTTCTGCTTCGGAAACCTTGCCCGGGTGGTAGTGGAGCTCGGTGATACGTAGTGGGATCGGTGTCGGATCGATCGCGCCTGGGGAACCGCCAGCGAAGGTGCTCGGTCTCCAGCCAGTCGCCAAATCCCAATCGCCGAGAGGCGCCGAGTCGTCGGCGATGACGAGCGTGGGTGCCTCGCCATCCGTGGGTGGGTACCAGGCGTCGTCGAAGTTGAATGCCTGGATCAATTCATCGAACTTGTCGCGCAGCTCGACCAGTTCGCCGCTATTGGCGAGGCTGCCTGAGAACTCCCCAGCGATCTCTGCGACCCCGGCTCCATAGCGTTGCTCGAAGGCTAGGCGGTCGTTGGCGACGATGATTGACGCCCCTGGTGAGAGGGTTCCCGCTGAGAATCTGAACTCGATCGCCTCCTTAAAGTGGACGTCGCCGAGCTCGACGGCAACGCCCCCGGTGTTGCGGATCTCGATGAACTCGAAGGCGTCGTTGTCGTCGAAACCTGCCAGTAGCTCCGCCGCGGTGAGATCGCCGGGGTGGTAGTTGATCTCGGTGACACGCAGGCCAGAAACGGCGCCCGGCACCTGGAAGACCGCTTCGTTCACGGCGCTCCATTCGCTATTCAAAAGCACGCGCGCCTTGATTTGCACACTGCCGAGAATCGTGGGTGCGCTGGTGTAGGCGATCGCGTTGGGCTCGCGTGGGTCGCTGCCGTCGATGGTGTAGAAAATGGTGCCGGCGGGGTTGCCCTGTGACATGGTTAGGGTGGCTCCGGCGGGGACTTCGCCACCGTGCGGGTTGAAGTCGGGTGCCTCGACCGCCGGGTAGAGATCGTCGGCGCGCAGCTGCACCAGCAAGACGTCGGTGCGGGATGGGAAGTAGGTGTCGACCAACCGATCGCGCTCGGTGACCCAGTTCTCGCGCGTGTAGGGTGGTTGATCTGGGTTGCGATTGTCTCCCCAGCGCGCGGACTCGCCGACGATGGCGCGCTCGATCATGTCGGTGCGCCAGAGGTAGCGATCGATCGCCTCATCGGGTGTCAGGATGCCGTCGTTGAAGCAGTGTTTGTGCACGCGGTCGGCGAAACGCAGGCGGTATTCGTCGTTGGAAAGCAGTTGCTGGTGGATGAAGGTCGGCGCACCAGCGTCGTTGTTTTCCGTGTTGTCGTCACTGGTGTCCTGGAAAGTTTTTTCGCCGTCCCAATTGTGGAAAAACCAGCGCGATTCCGGGTCGACGCGATTACGCGTGGCGTTCCAGTTCTGGAAAGCCCAGTCGGCGTTGCCTGCGTAGAAATTGACTAGTATGTAGTCGATGAACTGGTCGAGGTCGAGGTAGCTCTCCATCGTGGCGAGTGCCGCTGGCGATGACAGGTCACCCGAGGCCGCGGCGACCATCGCGTTGTAGTCGTCGTCATTGCCGGCGATGGCATTGTCCGAGCGGTGGCGCATGATATCGAACTCGCTCTTCTTCCCGCCACGGTAGGCGACGGCGAAGGCCTCTTCGACGAACTCGTGCATCCAGTAGACGCCCCAGTAGAGCCCGTCGAGGTAGAGGTGCGCGTAGCGCCCGTGTGGGGCGATGCCACCCATCGCATTCTGCAGGTCGCCGACGAATTGGTCGCGCACGTACTGTGCCCGCAGTTGTTGCGAGGTGACCGGGTGCGTCCAAGATTGCTGGTTGGTCGAGTCGAGGATGACGGTGTTGACGTTGTCGGAGGCGTCGTCACCGAACAGCGGGTAGTCGAGTTCGGACGGTCCGTAGGGAGCTTTGAATTTCAGTCGCATCGAGAGCTTTGCCGTTTTCCAGCGATCGGTGCTGGTCGCTCCCTGGATCTCGACCGAGCCGTTGATCTGGAATCCATCGCCGCCGTCCGGGAGCAACAGCTCGACCGAGGCGGCGCGTTCGAAGCCTTTGCTGAACGGATAGATTCCAGTGGTCTCGGTCGGTTCGCCCTCCTCGTCGCGCGCGATGATTTCTGCAGAGAAAAGGTCGTCGCGCGGCAGCACCACCGAGAGGGATGGGATCGCCCGCATGTCGTCGAGGATGGTGGTGGCGTAGTCCGGGTGATCGACGATGTCCGGATCCATCGCGTAGTCGGCGAGGTGCGGGCCTGGAGGGTGGTTGCCTGGCTCGGTACCGAAGGTGCCGAGGTCGCCCCAGTCGGGCGGGAAGCCGGCACCCGTCTGGCGGACGACGTCGTCGAGGAACAGGTAAGTCTGCGTGATGATCTCGCTCGGTTCCTCGTCGCCCCTGAAGGCTGCTGCTCGCACCACGGTGGTGCGGTTGACGATGACCGGGCGCTGGTAGGTTTGGCCGTTTGTTAGGGTCGGATCGCCAGAGTCGGTGGTGAAGCGGATCGTCGCGCCATCGGAGTCGCTCTCCAGCTCGAGCAGGAATGGTGCGTGAAAAAATCCGTGTGCGGTGCCGAACTCCACGCGATCGACCGCCGCCAGTGCTCCAGCTCGGCCGCAGAGCAGGAGGAGTGCGAAGAGCCAGCACCACGCAGCTGCGCGGTGCCTGCCACAGGATTTGGGGGTGTTCATGGGCGAGGGTCTAGGCACAACGATACCGCAAAAATCGTTGGTGGTAAAGTAGCCGTGACGGCGAAAACCGTAGGTTCGATTTGCAGTCGAAGCCGTCGTGCTAAGGGCCTGTTCGGAAATTAATTGGTCAATAGCTGGGTAGCCATTGGGCCTACCACCAAGGCAGAGTTTGCTTTGTGTAGTGGACTACTTGAAGGAAACTTCAACGCCGGTGGGAGGTTCAAGGGCAAGCAAATATGTCCAAGTTATTTTCGAACAGGCCCTAAGACTCCGGACGGCGATTGCACATCGAAGTTACGCCAAGATTCATGCGTGCTGTTCCGCTGGAAAATCATTCTGACCGGGCGATGGTTCGCCCCGCATCCGATGCTCAGATCTCAGAATATTCCATCTATCTTAAGCTGCGCTGCCTTTCTCTGGCTAGCATTGCTCGCCGCCGTCGTTGCCGACGACCTGGTCGACTCGAAACTCGAGCCGTTTCTGGAGGCGAACTGCTTCGATTGCCACGACGATGAGACAAGCAAGGGGGATCTGAATCTCTACGACCTAGAGTTTGAGCCGGACAACCCCGGAAACTTCCGACTGTGGGAGCGGGTGTTCGACCGGGTCGAATCCGGGGAGATGCCACCGAAAAAAAAGGCGCGACCGGACGCGAAACAGCAGGCTGCTTTTTTGAAAAATCTGGGAGCACCCCTGCTCGCTGCGGATCGCAAGGATCGGGCCGAGCGAGGCCGCGTGAACGTGCGCCGGCTGACGCGGCGCGAGTATGAGCACACGGTGCAGGACTTGCTCGGCATCGACATCCCGCTCCAGGAATTGCTGCCGGAGGATCCGGCGACCGAGGGCTTCGAGACCGTCGCCGAGGGGCAGCAGCTCTCGCACTTCAACCTCGCGCGCTACCTCGAATCAGCCGACCTCGCGCTCGCGGAGGCATTCAAACGTTCGGTCGAGGGTGAGGAGAAATTCTCCCGCAAGATCCCTGCGCTCAAGATTGGTAAGGCCGGATCCGGGAGAGGTAATTTCCGCGGCCTCGAGACTCCCAGCGAAAACCTGGCGATCGCCTGGCCGATCCGGCAGCAGTTCTACGGCCGCATCCCCGCGAGCCGTGTTCCCGAGTCTGGCTGGTATCAGGTGACGTTGAAAAACGTCCACGCGATCAATCCCAAGCAGGGCGCAATCTGGGGAACCCTACGATCGGGCGCTTGCTTTTCCAACGAGCCGATGCTCTACCCGGTCGGGATAGTCGAGGCGATCAAAGGGCGTCGTGACATGGTGTTCGAGGCGTGGATACGCGAGGGGCATATGTTAGAGTTGAAACCGAATGAAGCGACCTTGAAGCGCGCGCCGAGCGGTGCCACTGGCGGCCAGGTCAGCTACAAAGGGCGCAATGTCAGGAAAGAGGGATACCAGGGGATCGGCCTGACGGGGATTGAGATCGAGCGTGTCTACCCGAATGCGGCACGCTGGGAGTTGCGCAACCGGCTTCTGGGGAAACTTCCGAAAGCGGACGCCCTCAAGCTGCTCAAGTCCGACACCAGACCAGAGCACCTCCTGCGCAAGACGATTCAGCAGTTCGCCGAGCGCGCCTTCCGCCGACCGGTCACCAACGAGCAGATCTCCCCCTATGTGAAACTCGCTCTCGCGGAGATCGACCGGCTCGGCGAGAAACCCGCCGACGGGCTCAAGGCGGCCTACCGCGCGATCCTGTGCTCGCCACGATTCCTAACATTTGTCGAAGAACCTGGTGGACTCGACGACCACGCGCTCGCCTCGCGCATGAGCTACATGTTCTGGAACTCGATGCCCGACGCGCAACTGCGCGCGCTCGCGGACGCCGGCAAGCTGATGGACTACAAGGTGCGCCACCAGCAGGTCGAGCGCCTGCTCGCCGATCCGAAGGCTGACCGCTTCATCACGAGTTTCACCGACCAGTGGCTCGACCTGAAGGATATCAATTTCACCTCGCCTGACCTGCGCCTCTACCGGACCTTCGATAGCGTCGTCCAGCAGTCGATGCTCGACGAGACACGCGCTTTCTTCAAAGAAATCATCCGCACCGACGCGTCTATCACCAACGTAATCCAGTCGGATTTCACCATGCTGAACGAGCGTCTCGCACGCTTCTACGGGTTCGAGAACCTGGCCATCAAACCGGGGGCTGGCTTGCAGCGGGTCGATCTGGGTAATAGCCCTCGTGGCGGCCTCGTCACCCACGGGTCTGTCTTGAAAGTCACCGCCAACGGCACGACGACCTCGCCGGTGGTGCGCGGCATTTGGGTGGCCGAGCGCCTGCTCGGACTCCACATCCCACCACCGCCACCGGGC
>JBLHKE010000080.1:0-16340 GCA_047619485.1 Verrucomicrobiales bacterium
AGATAAGGGCCAGGGTAGAAACAGGATCGGGTAAAACCGAAAAAGAGCGAGCCCTCGCCAAAACACAGACTTAACACGTGACCCAGAAAGTGGGAGCGCGATCAAAATGATTTTCCCGACAGCCTCTCCAGCTTCGGTCAGTAAAATTTCAAAGGGAGTGTCGAATCATCTTTAGGGACGCTTGCATCCAGGGGGGCGCACGTCGGACGGTGAAGCCGTTCAGCCACGTCGGGTGGCGAACTAAGATCTCGGCGAGGATCGATCGGAGAACGGATTCCCCGATCAGCTTCATTTCCCTAGCGGTCTAGGCTTGAGCCTCGCGCGATTCTCGGTCAGATTACTCCGATGAAGCACCTCAGAATCCTGCTATTGCTGCTCCTGCTGCCGGCTTATCTTCACGCGAAGGAAGACCTCACCAAGCGTATCGAGATCGGTAAGGTCAAGTGGGGGCGTGACCTCGATGCTGCCTTGGCGAAATCAAAGAAGACCGGGCGCCCCATTTTCATCCTGTTCCAGGAGGTGCCCGGGTGAGGAGGTTGCCAGGCGTTCGGTCGGAACGTCCTCTCCAATCCGCAGTTCGTGAAGGTGATCGAGACAGAGTTCATCCCTGTCGTGGTCTACAATAACCAGCCCCAAGACAAGGCACTGATGAAGCGCTTCAAAGAACCAGCGTGGAACTACCAGGTCGTGCGCTTTCTCGACGCCAATGCAAAAGACATCATTCCCCGCAAGGACAAGGTGTGGAAGCTACCGGCGCTCGCCAAACGCATGACCGAAGCGCTGAAAAAAAAGAAGCGGAAGATCCCCGAGACACTCAAGAAGCTAGCGTTGCCATAAGTCAAGGCTAATGAAGGATCGTTTTTGTTGATCCAACACTTTTAGGAGTCCCGTTTATTACATTAATGTTAGGGTTTTAACTCGGGTTCAGCAGGCTCGTATTTGCCCCTGACCTTTGGCGGCCGCTATAGAAACGGGCGACCAGCACGAGGGCATGGCCTGGATATTTCTCCACCCATTCGAACGCCAACACGTCTTCGAGGTGGTCGCCGACGTCGTGGGCAGAATTGGCGACGCCGTTCATCTGGGAAACGGGTTCCTTTCCGAACAAGCCCTAAGTAGAGCGCTGCTGCCGATACCGCTCTGGTGAGATCCCCAGCTCGCGCGCGAACACCTCACACAAGCGCCGAGTATCAGTGAAGCCGCAGGCCTCGGCCACCTGCTTGATCAGCATCGACGTCTCGGTCAGCAGACGTTTCGCGCGCTCCACGCGCAAGCGCGTGATCTCCTTGGAGATCGTCCCGCCGCGCGCCTCGCGGAACCTGCGCTCCATCGAGCGCCATGACAGCGGCGCTTGCTCGATCACGTCACTCACTTTGATCGGCCGGTGACAATTCTCCAAAATAAAGCGCAGCGCCTGGGCCACGTCCGGATCGTCGACGTCGTAAGCGTCCGTCGAGCGCCGCGGGACTAAATTCACTGGCGGTAACAGCACGCGCTCAACGGGGGCGGGGGCGCCATCCATTAGCTCGCCCAATATTTCTCCCGCCCGCCGACCGGTCCCGGGCCAGCCGAGGTCGATGCTCGTGATCGTCGGCTCCGGGTTCATGCAAACGACCTCCTCGTTCTCGAGTCCGATCACTGCCAAGTCTCGCGGAATATCGAGCCCCTGCTTGCGCGCTGCGTCGATCACATAGCGCGCGAGTTTGTCAGTCCCCGCAATGATCCCGACCGGCGTCTCAAGACCCGCGATCCAAGCTCCGATCTCTTTCTGGAATATCTCCCAGCCCCTGCGGCTGTCGCAGAAAGCGGTCGAGTTGAGGATGCGCGAGTAGTTCTTGCTCCCCGGCCGGCGCACCACGTCGCGGAAGCCCTTGTCGAGATCCCGCGAACTACGCGCCCGGCGGAAACCCACGTAGCCAAAGCGTCGGAACCCACGCGAGATGAGGTGCTCACCCGCCATCCTGCCCGCCTCCCCGACGTCGGGTCCCACCGTCGGCACCCCGGTGGCTGGCGAACTCAACCAGACGTTGACCAATGGCACGCTCGCCGCAGCTGCTGCGGATGCCAGCTGCGGCGTCGCCCTAGCAATGATCCCATCGTATCTAGGTGCCCCTTTCGAATCAGTGATCTCCGGCGCGTAGGGACAAGTCTCGCTCTCCCAGCCCATCTCGTGTGCGTATTCTTGAATACCGCCGAACACCTCCTGGTGGTGTTTCATCGTCCAGTTGAGATTGATGACGACGGCGACTCGGTAAGGTTTTGTCATGAAAATCGCTGCCAAACTAGCCCGATTCTGCAAAAAGGCACGTCGGAAATTCGGAATCTTTTGGCGGATAGACGGAGCCTAATTTGCTTTGTATTCAATCCCATTTGACTAATCTAGCCATCAGTGAGGCGACTCCGATTCACTTGAGTAGAGCCACTTCTGAATAGCACTCAACATCAACATCCTCGATCCTTTATCATGAAATTCACGGCATCTTCCGTAACCGCAGCCCTCGCCGTTGTAGCCCTTGCCGCAACAGCAGAAGCGGCAACCGTAGCCAGCGCGGCAAATGCGGACTGGTTGACTTTCGTAACCCCAAACTACACGACTTGGACCGGCAGCGCATTGCCGGGATCCGGCGACACAGCGTCAATCGATCACACAGTTAGGGCGGATATCAGTACCAGCGTCACCAATGATGTAGATGAGATCACAGCCGCCAGTGTGCAGGTCAATTCTGGGGGTACGCTAAACTTGTGGGGAGGTCGGATGACCCTTGATGCCTTCAGCTTCAATGGCGGAACGCTGACCGCGGCGCAGAGAACGATGATTTTCAGACCCACGACGATCGCCGTCAATGACGTCCCCGGCAACGTGTGGGGGCAATCCAAAAACCAGAATAGCAAGCACGCCGAGATCCACACCCCTACGATCACCGGCTCGGGCGACATCACAGTCATGCCGGGACACTCGGGGCAACTGTTCCAACTCGATGTAACCGATCCCAGCGGCACCGCCGGTTTCACCGGTAAGCTCGACGTCACCCGCCAATCCGGACGCTACGATACCGGGAATCAGTCCGACTCCGCCTGGCTTAAGATTAACCAAAATGTCACCCAAGGCGACGCGAGCTTCAGCATGTCGCTCAACGGGATCGTCCGCGATTGGACCGAGGCAGGTGGTGGCACCGCTGCTACTGACGATGGCATCTCGTACAATGGCTACGACATGAGAGACGTAAACAGCGAGGTCTGGCTCAACGATTTGACCATCGGCGGTTTCTCCGTCCCGGGTCGAGCGACTGCATATACTTACGCGGAACTCGCGGCGATGAACGGCGGCGATGTCGCTAATTATCTCCGGACGGACGGCACCGACGGCCTGCTTGGCGTGGCCGTTCCCGAGCCTTCAACGCTGATGCTTTTGGATCTCGCCGGGTTGGCCATGTTGGGCAGGCGTCGGTCGTAATAAAGCAGGCGCAGTTCACAAAATTTAGAAATCCCCACAGACCTATACCCCATGAAATCGAATCAGTTGAAAACATCGAAGCCTCCATTTCGCCTCGCGGCCTTAGCTCCTCTAGTCGCAGGGCTTCTCAGTGGCACAACGGCTGATGCGGCACCCGTTGACAGCGCAGTGGATGGCGACTGGCTGACCTTCGCAGAGCCTAACTACACCACATGGGCTGGTGGCGGCCTCCCGGGTCTCGAGGACACCGCGTTGATCAGTCACACGGTGAGGACTGACGTCGATGTCAGCGTTACCAACGACGAAGAGGAGAACACAGCAGCAGATGTTCAGGTCAATACTGGGGGCACCCTTGACCTTTGGGGCGGTCGGTTCACTCTGAAACAATTCACCTTCAACGGCGGGACACTGAAAGCAGCGCAGAGAACCATGCGGTTCTTACCCACGACGATCCTAGTCAACGATGTCCCAGGCAACACCTGGGGACAGACCAAGAACCAGAATAGCAAACACGCTGAGATACACACCTCCACCATCTCCGGAGCGGGAGATCTAGACGTCGCACCCGGACATTCGGGTCAGCTGTTCCAGCTCGATGTCACTGAATTAGGGGGCACCACCGGCTTCACCGGAAACCTCAATGTCACCCGATGGCTCGGACGCTACGATACCCAGTCCGAAACCGATCAGGCCTGGCTCAAGATCAACAACAGCATCACAAAGGCCGACGCCTCCTTCGGCATGAGCCTAAATGCGGTCGTCCGCGACTGGACCGAGGAGGGCGGCGGCACCGCCGAACCCGATGATGGCATCTCCTACAACGGCTACGACATGAGGGACGGCGACGTCGAAGTGTGGCTGACCAGTTTGACTATCGGCGCCCTCTCTGTCCCACCTCGCGCCACCGCCTACACCTACGACGAACTGGCTGCCATGAGCCCGGGCACCGCCAACTTTCTACGCTCCGATGGCAGCGACGGAACCTTGGGTGTCAACGGCACCGCGATCCCCTTCCTCATGACCGACGTCACCTTCGACGGCACCACCTCCACGGCCACCTGGAATTCGAATCCCGACCAGCAGTACTTCGTCTACTTCTCCACTGACTTGATCAACTGGGCAGAAATCGACGATTCCTTCGTCTCACAGGGCACCTCCACGACTTACACCGACGCCATCGTCGAGCGCTTCGCCAAGGATGAACTCCCGGTCCCCAATCAGGGCTACTACCGTGTGTTGAAGAGCAACGAAAACTGAACTCAAACCACACCGCTAGCCCCGCACGATCGGCTAGACTGCAGGGCGGAGCATTTTGTCGTAAATCAGGTATAACAATTCGGTGATAAACCGTGCCGTCCGGTGGTCTATCGTAACCCGGGCTCTGATGCCCGTCACCACAGACCATGCGCCCATCCATCATCGCCTATCTCACCGTCCAGCTTCTTGCGCTGGCCGCCGCGCACAGTGCTGCAGCAGCCACCGCTGACTCGGTTGTCCCATTCCTGCAGAATCTTTGCGCCGACTGCCACGGTGAGAAGAAGCAGAAGGCCAAGTTCGCTCTGCACGATATCAATCCGGACATCGCCGGCGGCAAGGACATCGAGCGCTGGGAGAAGATCCTCGAGATGGTCAGCATCGGCGACATGCCGCCCGAGGATGAAACTCAACCCACCGATGCGCAGCGGGACACCTTGGTGAACTGGCTCACCGAGGAGCTGCAAAAGATCGGCCGCGGACCGATCGCCGGTAGCGAGAAGTTGCCGAAGTTTGGCAATCGGGTCGATCATGACAAGCTGTTCAGCGGCGAGCACAAAGGCCCGGCCTACACCAGCTCCCGCCTGTGGCGCATCAGCCCGCAGATCTACCAGCGATTCTCTTCCAAGGTGGAGATGGCGCGCAAGTTCAACGCGCCGCTGCAGACGACCGGCGGCGAAGGCATCCGCGACTACGCGACGCTCTACGCCGACGAGGCGACCATCAAAACCATGCTGCAGAACTCCAAACGAGCGGCGACTACCATCATCAAAGGCAGGATCGATCACCGCAAGAGCCGCAGCTCTACGGAGAAAGCGAAGCAGGGCGGTCGCACCGGTTCGCGCCACCGACCGATCACTGAGTTCATCGCTAGTGACGATGCTCCGACCAGCGACGAGATGCAGGCAGTGCTCAAATTTTCCATTGGTTTCCTCCTCGACCGGGAGCCGAGCGAACGCGATCGAGCGCGCTACATTGACGCCTTCCTGAAACCGAACTGCGTGCTCGCCGGGCGCGAGGTCGCGCTCGGCGGAATGTTGACCACCATCATGATGTCGCCGGAGTTCCTGTTCCGCATGGAGCTTGGCCTCGGCGAGAAACTGCCCGACGGGCGCCGCATGCTCGCCCCACGCGAGATCGCCTACGCGCTGTCGTTCGCGCTGTTCGACTACGTTGAACCGAAGGTGCTCGCGGCGGCGGAGAAGGGCGAACTGGCGACCAGAGAAGATGTAGCGCGCGAGTTTCGGCGCATGCTAAAAGAACCAGACCGCGGTATCCGTAGCTCGGTCGGCAAGCACTTCTGGAGAACAGGCAAAGGTGCCGGGATCACCGACGCTAAGCTGATCGAGGCCTCTTACCCACGCCTGCTGCGCTTCTTCCGCGAGTTTTTCGACTACACAAAGGTGGTCGATGTCTTCAAGGACGACACCCGCCACGACGGCAAACACAGCGCGGATCAACTCGTGAAGGACGCCGACTGGTTCGTCCTCAAGGCTCTCCACGAGGACAGTCAGGTTTTCGAACGCCTGCTCACCGGCGACCAGTTCTTCGTCCAATCGCAAAGCAACCGCAAACCGATCCGGCAGGCTGCCGCCTACAACATCGACGCCCCGCGCGAACGTCTCACCTCCGAGGAGGGCTATTCGCAAGTCGCCATCCAGATGCCGCCCGGCGAACGCGCTGGCATGCTCACCCACCCGGCCTGGCTGGCCGCCCACAGCGGCAACTTTGAGAACGACCCGGTGCGCCGCGGCAAGTGGATCCAGGAACACCTGCTCGCTGGCGTCGTCCCCGACATCCCCATCGGCGTCGATGCGCAGCTGCCCGAGGAACCGCACCGCACCTTGCGGCAGCGCTTCGAGATCGTCGAGGTCGAGCAGTGTTGGCGCTGCCACAAGAAGATGAACCCGCTCGGCGACCCCTTCGAGGCCTACGACGACTTCGGCCGCTTCCGCGAAGTCCACCTCGCCGACAACGAAGGCAACGTGATCGCCACCGAGTTCGAAGCCAAATCGCGGCTGCGCAGCATTAGCTGGCGTGACTCGCACAAAAAAGGCGCGCCGAAAGAGCAGTTCAAGACCATCGCCGTCGATACCAGCGGCGTCCTCGCCGGCACCGGCGACCCAGACCTCGATGGCGAAGTCGCGGGGCCGATCGACCTGATGGGGCGGCTGGCGAAATCCGACCGCGTCCGCCAGTCGATCATCCGCCACGTCTTCCGCTACTGGATGGGGCGCAACGAGACGCTGGCCGACTCACCGACGCTCATCGCCATGGACAAGGCCTACCTCGGCAGCGACGGCAGCTTCACCGAACTGCTTGTCGCCCTCGTCACCTCCGACTCCTTCCTCTATAGAAAATGAGAACCACCCCAATTTCCCGCCGCCACGCCCTGCGCAACCTCTCCGCGGGTTCACTTGCCGTCGCCCCATTCCTACAAGGCTTCGCCGCCCGCGCTGCCGACACCACTGACAAGCAACCGAAACGCTTCGTCTTTATCGTTCGCTCCAACGGTATCCTGCCTTCCGAGATCCAACCGGAAACCCTCCCCGGCCTAGTCACTCCACGCGGTGCCCCGCTGCGGCAAAAAAAATTCATCGATGAAGCGCTCAACAAGCACACGCTTCCAGGCGGCCTCAAGGCGCTCGAAACATTCAAAGACCAGCTGAGCATCTTCCAAGGCCTGTCCGGTCGCATGGCCAACTCCGATCACGGATCTGGCTATGGGGCGCTCGGCGCCTACCGCAGTGGGAAAGGTGGCGCCAAACCGACATCCGCCACCGTCGATGGCGCGCTTTCGGTTGGGCTCGATAGCCCTTTCCCACACATCGGTTTCGCCATGGAGCGATCGGGTCCACAGGTCGTCTACCCGCGGTTGTTCGCGGCAGGCCCCGGCAAGCCTCTCCCCTGCTACGCCGACCCGCTCGTCGCCTACGGTGACCTTTTTGGCAGCGTCGTCAGCGACGAGAAGCTCAGAGCAGCTGTGCAGGTCGACAAGAACATCCTCGACTTCATGGCGGACGATGTCGCGTTTTTCCAGAAGACGCTCCCCTCGCACGAGAAGGAAAAACTCGACCACTACCTCGAAGGATTCGAGGCTCTGCAAGTGCGCAGCAAACGCTTGGCCTTGATGGAGAAAGAACTCAAGGCCGCCGCGCCCGAGCTGACCGAAAACTACGGTTCCTCGATCGAGACCGAGCGCCTCGATGCACATTTTGAACTGGCTACAGCCTCGCTGATCGGTGGACTGACCCAGGTCGTCTCAATCCATGCCGACCACCTCGGCATGCGCCTCACCGGGCTCGGACTCGGCACCAAGACCGTCCACCACATCGGCCATATGATCGAAGGCCAGAATGGGGGGGACGGCGGAGGGGATTTCGACAACGGCTTGGGCGAATTCGCCACCCGGCAGCTGATCATGGACTACCACATGCAGAACATCGCCAAGATGGCCACGAAGCTGCAGGCCGTCCCCGAGGGGGACGGGTCGATGTTAGACAACACCGTCATCGTCTACCTCAGCGACCACGGCGAAAAGCACCACTCCAACTGCTTCGAGTGGCCGATGGTCGCCCTCGGCAACATCGGCGGAGCCTTCAGGGCAGGCCACTACATCCACGTCCCCGGCTGGGGTGAGCCCGGCCACCGAACCATCGCAAGCCTCTACCTAAGCCTGCTGCACGGCGCCGGTCTGCCACAGGATGGTTTCGGCCAGCCTGACAGGACGCTGCCTAACTCGATCGACCAAGACGAACCGCTGGCCGAATGGATGGCGTGAACCTCGATTTTGAGAGATTGCACAGGCTGCAGCAGTCCACAGGATCTTCGACCCGCACCACTCATTTACCTCAGCCCGTGCTGCGGATTGATTGATGAAGTGCGGAGCCCATCACTTCATCAATCGCTATTCGAAAATCATCATTCGGGTCATCTCCCCCGTGGCAATGACGAGTAGAAGTTGGCCGCTGTGCGGTGTTCCATCTGAATCACTTGCTCTCGAGGAGTTCGATCATGGCTTTGGCCGATGCGTCGCCAATCTTCGTGTAGCTCTCTGCGCTGTTGAACCAGTGCGAGATCTGCTTGCCGACCTTGTGCCCTCGGAACGGGATGGTGTCCACGGCGGTGCAGTTGTCGATCTGCTTCGCCGCCGCGATCTGCGCGGGTGCCACGTTGCCCCCCTTCCCGCCCATGCCGCTGGTGGCGATGATGAAAGGAAGGTTGGGGAGTTCGAGATCCTTGCGCATGTCTTCGACGAAATTCACCATATTGGTTTCGTATTCCTTGGTGAACTCTTTATTGCATCCATCGTTCCACCCCTGATGCCAGAAGAAACCGGCGATTTCATATTTTTCGCTTTTGATGCTTGGGAAATACTTCTTAAGATTGTCTAGGACATCCTTGGTTTCAGTCAGCACGGCTTTGTATTTTGTTCCCATGTAATCCGGCGAAGTTCCATCTGCCATCGGACCGGATGAAGGCGGACGGAAAGTGCCCGCAAGAGGTTGCCCGCCCCAGGCGCATTTGATCAACAGAACTTCTTCATCGAAGTGCTGCCCAAGAACGTGACCGAAAGCAAGTTCCGGTCCAACCGAAGGATTGCGACGATAGACCTTCTTCACGTTATCGACGCTCAGGGTGCATGTTTTCACATCGTCCTTACTCTTGTGGTAGTAGAACACATCTTTGCGTTCTGCCCATTCTCCAGCCGCGTCTTTCAAGTAGTCGAAACCGTTCTTGGCGGCATACTCTAGGTCGCCGTCCTTTCCTGCGGAGATAAAACCGTAGCCTTGCATGTTGGACTGACCGGCGAGGATGAAGACTTTGACTGGCTTGGTTCCGTCGGCTGCCTCGGCCTCCACGGGTGAAAGAAACAAGGCCGCCCCAACAAGGGTGGCGACGAAAAGGAGCGGGTTGATTGATTTCATGTGCATGTACAAGATGGCGATTTAAGGGGGAATCTCATCGAGAACGTGATCCTGTTTCCCGCCAAAATATTCCGGATTTGCGACGGAGGGGGTGGTTTCACCGCTACATCTGGAAAAGGAACAAGTCGGGGGAATTACCGGGGAGCCACTGGGCTTGGCGGATAAAGGGAATGATTTGTCGGTTATCCGGATGACAAATACGATGAGATACCGTGGCTATGAGGCGTAACTTGGTAGGTCTCCACTGCCCCACTCCGCGCGGCTACCTTTCGATGAACTTCCATTCAACCATTTCGAGCACAGTCGCCGCAGTCTCTCTCGCCAGCTTGTGGCAGCTCCCGACGTCACTCGCAGCGACCTTCGACGGCGACGTCAGACCATTCATCGAAACGCACTGCGCCGATTGTCATGATAAGGAGAGTTCCAAGGGCGACATCGTGCTCACTGATCTGACGGCTGATTTCAGCACCGAGGCGATGGCCACCCGCTGGCAGCACATGCTCGAGCAGGTGCAGGCGGACGTCATGCCGCCGATGAAAGTGAAAGTTCGTCCCGCGACCGACGAGCGCCGCCTGGTGATCGCGTGGGTCGAGTCGAACCTGTTGGCCTCGCCCCACGGCAGCACCTATCGCAAGAAGCTCAGCCTTCCCCAGTATGGCAACTACGTTGACCACGAGCGCCTGTTCAGCGGCGTGATCAAGACACCCGCGTTTTCGCCGTCACGGCTGTGGCGCCTTAGCCCATATATTTTCAACGCTAAGCGAGGAGTCAACAAAGCGGTCAAGGGTCGCCAGAACCCGTTCACCTTCTCGACCTCCCCACACGGCATCCGCGACTACGCCAACACCAGTAACGTCGGCGCGAGCACCATCGAAACCATCGTCCTCAATGCCAACGCCGAACTCGAATTCCTGTTCGAAGAAGCCGAGAAGATTGCCGCTACAGGGGAAAAGAATTCGCGTCGCCCAAACGTCCTCGCCCCATTCTTCAGAAAAGATCACCAGCTCAGCACCGATGAGTTGCGGCGGCCGATCTCTGACACATTTCGACGCCTCGCCTCCCGCGATCCGACACAAGAAGAACTCTCTAAATATGTCGCCCTACTGGAGAAAAACATCACCGATAGCGGCGACCCTGCAGCGAGCCTGAGATCGACGTTGAAGGCGATCTATCTCAGCCCAGAGGCAATCTACCGCATGGAGTGGGGGCTCGGCGCGGAGGACGAACACGGCCGGCGCATGCTCTCCCCCAACGAGATCGCCTACGCCCTCTCATACGCCCTCTACGACGAAGCTCCAAACGGGGGCAGCAACGGATCCGGCCTCATCGGCAAGGCGCTCGCGGAGGGCAAATTGAGTAGCAAGCAAGACGTCGCCACCCTGCTCGAGAACATCACCGCCTCGGAGCAACACCCCCCGATCGGCGGCCAGGCGAAAGACTCAATGCCGCGGGTCATCCGCTTCTTCCACGAGTTCTTCGGCTACCGCGCCGCCCTCGACGTTTTCAAAGACGACGAGCGCACCGCCCAACACGACATCTACAACAACCCGCGCACGCTGGTGAACGATGCCGACAACCTCCTCAAAGTCATCCTCAGGGAGGACGAGAACGTCTTCGAGGAACTACTGACCACCAACCGCGCGCTGGTCTTTCACAATGGCGACAACCAGGGCGTCATCGACGCCCACCAACGAACCTTGGCCGATCTAAAAACGTGGGACGAGGAGCGTGTCAAACAGGATGTCGCGAAGCGCAAAGCAGGCGTTCTGAAAAAGCCAAAATACAAGAACAACCCGAAACTGGTGCCCGCCGCACACGCCAAGATTGACAAGATCGGCAAGACGATGCTCGTTCAGAAGAAGAAGGAATACCGGAGCCTGCTGGAGTCCGGCCCCGTCATGCGCTCGGTGAAGAGTCGCGAATACGGCTACCTCAAGGCCTACAACCTCACCATGAAAACCTGGAAGTGGTCGCCAGCGCAACCCTTCGAGCTGCCCGCAGACCAGCGAGCCGGCATGCTCACGCACCCCGCCTGGCTCGTCGCACACTCGCTCAACGACGGCAACGACCCCATCAGCCGCGGCATCTGGGTTTACGAGAAATTGCTCGCTGGCGCCCTCGCCGATGTCCCACCCGACGTCGATGCCCAGGTACCCAAGGACGAACACGAGACCCTGCGCGAACGCATGAGCATCCTGCGGGCGAAGCAGTGCTGGATCTGCCACCGCAAGATCAACCCCATCGGCGAACCCTTCGAGGCCTACGACGACTTCGGCCGACACCGCGAGAAACACTTTTTCGACGACGATGGCAAACTCGTCACCTCGCGGGTGCTTACCACCGAAAACGCCGCGGGCGAATCGGTCCGCAAGCGCATCGACCGCGAGGCGCTTGCCGCCGCAGGCAAGTTCACCACCAAGCCGGTGGACGCCAGTGGCAGCTTCGCCGAGCTCGGCATCGCGGGGCTTGAGGGGGACTTCGACAACGCCATCGAGATGATCCACGCCATCGCCAAGACCGACCGCGCCCGCCAGTCGATCATCCGCCATCTGTTCCGCTTCCTCATGGGTCGCAACGAGATGCTCAGCGACTCGAGCACCCTCGTCGCAGCCGACCGTGCCTACCTCGACAGCGGCGGCAGCTTCAACGCCTTGCTCGTCTCACTACTCTCCTCTGACTCCTTCCTCTACCGCCGCTAAAAACCTTATGAAAACCACCCGACGCCAGTTCCTATCCCGCGCATCGCTCGGCAGCAGCGCCGCCATTTTCGCGCCGTTCTTCCAAAGCGTCGCCGCCCACGCCGCCGGAGATTCAGCCGCCCTGCCGAAACGTTTCGTGTTCGTCGTCAAAGCCAGCGGCATCGATCCGGAAAACTTCACCCCCGGCGGCGCGGCCTACGCGGAGGTCGATCGACTGGTCTCTACCAAATGGGACGCTGCCAACCTCCCCGACACCCTAGCGCCTCTGGCTGACTTCAAGAGCCGACTTTCGGTCATCAACGGCCTCTCCGGCACCAACTTCAAAGGCAATCACACCTCTGGCTACGGCACCCTCTCGTGCCACAATTCCGAGCTCGCACCAATCGCCCCCACCGTCGACGCCCTCCTCGGCCTCAAGCACTCCACCGGCCCCTACCCGATGTTCGGCATGGCAACCAACGGAACCCTGCGCGGCCAGGCCTCCGTGCCAAATGATTCCTACGTCTACCCCAACCTCTCAGCGCTGAAGGCGGGCCAGGGCGTCGCCTTCCAGGCCAGCCCCACCAAGGCTTTCAACGAGCTCTTCGGCGCCGCGGTGATGAGCCAAGCGCAGCTCAACAAGGATCTCTCGCTCAACCGCAACCTGATGGACTTCCTCAAAGACGACGCCAAACGCGTGCGCGTGCGCCTCGGAACAGACGACCGCGAGCGCTTCGACGGATACATCGATACGTTCGACTCGCTGCGCCGTCGCGACGAGCGCAAGACCGCGCTGGCGGATAAAATCAAAGCCAACGCCCCTGCCTACGTCGAGGACAAATACACCTCCATGCAACACATGGACCGCATGGAGTCCCAGTTCGAGCTCGGCACCGCCGCGATCGTCGCCGGCTTAACCAACGTCATCACGCTGCGACCCGACACCCTCGGCGCCCTCTACGGCGACCTCGGTTTCGGATCACTCGGCCTGCACGCCATCGGCCACGGTGCCACCCTTGTCGATGGCACGACCTCCGCGCAGATGCGCAAGAAGGTCGACTCTTACCACATGGGCTTGCTTGCCAAAATGGCGACGCGCTTCGAGAGCATCCCCGAAGGCGACGGCAACATGCTCGACAACACCCTGATCATCTACCTGAGCTGCGCCGGTGGCAGCCACCACGGGGGCAACAGCGACTGGCCATTCGTCCTCCTCGGCGGGACAGGCGGCAGCCTCAAATCAGGCAACTACATCCAATACCCGCGCTACAAGCAGGACGGGCACAAGACCATTGCCAACCTCTACCAAAGCATCATGTCTGCGGGTGACCTCGAGATCGGGGAGACCTTTGGGCAACTCGATCCGGTGTTGCGTGACCTCGACCTCGCCGGGCCGCTTGACGAACTGCTCGCCTAAGCCACCATGATCCGATGAACCATCCCCGCTACGCTACAATGGTCGCCGCCACCTTCGCCGCGCTCTGCGCCGTTGCCGTTCTTGCCGGACCGAAACAACCTCCCAAGGCACCGGCCGTCGATCCATATGAACCGGTAGTTCGACAAATCGAGGGCTGGAGCGTTAACGTCGAACCGTCACTGATCGACGGTGAGCACGCTGAAGAGGGCAAGAGCGCGCTGAAGATGCTCGGCAACCACTTACAACGGGTCAGCATCCTCGTCCCCGAGAAACAGCTCGCGGAACTCAAGAAGGTCGAATTCTGGATCGAGCACGCCCATCCCGCACTGACCGGCAAACAGTACCATCCGGGTAAGAAATGGCTAGTCGATCGCGGCTACGATCCGCGCCTCACCAACAAGATTCACATCACCCATGCGGAGGAGTTATTCTCCCGCGAACAGCTGCTCAAGCACCCCGCCGTCATCTTGCACGAGCTGGCACATGCTTACCACGACCTCGTGCTCGGTTTCGACGACGCGGAGATCGTCGGGGCCTACGACAAGGCGATGGCCGAAGGCCTCTACGACAAAGTGATGCTCTTCGACGGCCGCCTCGTGAAGGCCTACGCCGCCACCAACCACAAGGAATACTTCGCCGAGGCCACCGAGGCCTACCTCTACCGCAACGACTTCTACCCCTTCGTCAATGGTGAGCTAAAGAAGCACGACCCGCGCCTCTTCAAACAGATGGGGCGCGTCTGGGGAAAAGCGCGCTGAGGGTTTTGCACCGCTAATTTCCTGACAAGCCCTAAGGAATACCTATTTCGAAACGGTCACCGCCTCCAGCCAACGCACTGCGGCATCCTGCTGATCGCGTTGGAAACGACAGATGTCATCGGGGCTGATGAAGGTTAGACCATTCCCGTCCTCCCATGATACCTTGGCCATATCGACGCATGCCTTGACGTCTTCGCTGTCCGCGAAGCGATTGCGCTTTGGGGAATAGACCAGGCACTTGCGGGGAGCGATCAGGGCGATCAGCTCAACGTAATCGTAGGGGATCGTCGATTCCTTCTGGTGATACAAACCTAACTTGGGGAGAAGTGAATGCCACTCCCAGTAGCGGCGGATTCCGCCAGTCGGTTTCGTATCGGTGTCGGTGCGCATCGGGGTGAAACCGCTGAATGATGCGATGCCGGCGATGCGCTCGTCGAGCGCGCTGGCGTAGAGACCGACCATGCCTCCGTAAGCGAAACCACAGAGGTAGATTTTTTCCGGATCGGTTGGTGGCACCGGTCCCGCGGTGATCCCTTTTCCATCCACGAGGAAGTCGACAACCTTTCTCACATCGTAGATCGCCCGACCGAGCCTCGACCAGTGGGGATGCTTTTCGTAGAAGCCAACGGCATCGGTCAGGTGATCGCCGAACCCGAACTGGTCGTACATCACGACCTTGTAGCCCTCTTTTGCCAGCCGACCATAGATAGTCGTTCCCTGCACGCCGTATCCCTCGTTGCTACCGTGGGAGTAGTTCCACGGATGCAGCCAAATCACCGTGCCCTTGTAGGACTCGCGTTTGGGATCGAAGAACAAGTTGCCGTGCATCTTGCTGCTGAAGCTGAAGGGCACGCGTTTGATGCCGTCGGGTTTCCAACGATCTCTCGACGAGTCGGGAACTCCCAGTTCCTCGCCGGTCTTGATGTGGTATTCGCCGGCGTCCGGCATGACAGCAGGTTGCTCGCCGAGCATCCACTCGACCTTTTGTCGGATCGTGGTCGTTTCTGAGAGATTCAGATCAGATTCTCGCTGCTTGGTTTTCCACGCCTTCCAGTCGAAGGCATGCAGCAACACTTCAGGAAAATCCGAGGCGTTGGCCTTGCTGCGGCCGAATGCCATGTCGAAATAGTTGAGGTTGTGTTGCACCTGTTCGTCGGTAACCGGGCTGTGGTTGCCTTTGCGATAGCTCAGGCAGATGTTCTCTTCCTTTCCCAACAACGCCCATGCCTGCTTCGCATTCAGGTAACTGCGCTCGACGCCAAACGTGGGATCGCTGCCATCGTTGTAAGCCGTGTGGATCATCAGGTGGCGCGGGGCGATGCAGGCGATCAACGCATTGCACTCGATCGGCAATTGGTGCTCCCGACCATAGAATTTTCTGACCGTGTCCTTGAGCCACACCGCGGGAGCGTCTAGCGGGGATTCCATGAAGGTCTCGCGCCCCGAGAACCGATAGGGGCAGGCGGCCGGCGACCCCGAGCTCCTGGCGACCACGCACTTGAAACGTTCGTCAAAAGCGGCGGCGTAGATCGACTGCTTACCGTATCTCGAAAATCCAGTGATGCCGACGGCGGCGGGGTCGATTTTGTGCCCGTGCTGCGGATCGAGTAGGTAGTCGAGCGTCCGGCTGGCCAGCCACGCCTGGATGCCCAGGGATGAATTCCAGCTCGCTTCAGGATACTCGCCCTTGAACATCTTCCAGATGTTTTGGTAGTCGGGGTAATCCTTCTCATTGTGGTGCGCATCCAATCCCGGATAAATGCAGACGACATAACCTCGTCGCAGTGCCTCCTCGCCCCATTTTTCCCTCTGATAGTGACGTGGCTGCGTCAGGATCAGTGGCTTGGGGTT